>JANLWR010000910.1:0-14900 GCA_031364625.1 Deinococcales bacterium
CAACAAACTGATCAAAGATTTTACGGCAGGGACAGCCAAGTACGTGTTTAAAGGCTTGGCAGATTTTGCCAACACGCAAGCGGTTGTGATTACGGGCGACAATTACATGCAAACCGATTGGGGCAGCGCGGGGTTGTACGGCAAAATTCGGATTAACGTGTTTAACATTTCCAAAATCAATTCCGAAGTGCGGGGCGGTAAAGAACCCAAGATCAAACGCTTTCAGGAGGTGCTGGGCGACGGCTATTTTCAGTACCTTTCCAACTTGCCAGATTTGGTGTTGTTAATGGACGAATCGCACCGTTACCGCGCCTCGGCGGGGGTGCGGGCAATCAACGAATTGCGTCCGGCGTTGGGAATCGAATTGACCGCCACGCCTTTTTCGGAAACGCCCAAAGGCACGGTGCGTTTTAAAAATATTGTCCAAGATTACCCGCTTGGCAAAGCACTTCTCGATGGTTTTGTCAAAGAACCCGTGGTGGTCACGCGCAAAGATTTTCTGGCATCGCAACTTTCAGAACTTGAACTCGAGCATGTCAAACTCGAGGATGGCATTCGGCTTCACGAACGGGTCAAAGTTGAGTTGGAAACCTATCACCGTCAAACCAACGAAGCTCGGGTTAAACCGTTCATGCTGGTCATTGCCAGGGACACCACGCACGCCAGCGCGTTAAAAGCTTTGATTCAATCGCACCCATTTTTTGCGGCGTACCATCATCCGGACAAAGTGTTGCAGGTGGACTCGAGCCAAGCCGAAGAGTTGATGGTTCAACGCTTGCTCGAGATTGAAAACGCAGACGACCCAACCGAGATCGTGATTCATGTCAATATGCTCAAAGAGGGTTGGGATGTCACGAACTTGTACACCATTGTGCCGCTTCGGGCAGCTTCGGCACGAATTTTGATTGAACAAACCATCGGACGTGGTTTGCGTTTGCCTTACGGACGGCGGGTCAGCACGGGCGGGTTTGAAGAGTACCGTGCGGTGGATCGTTTGAACATTGTCGCCCATGATAAATTTCAGGAAATCATTGACGAAGCCAATAAACCAAACAGTTTGTTGCGTTTGGAAACCTTGGAGTTAACCAACGAAGACTTACGCGAACGCATCCGCAGCGTGGCTTCAAACCCGTCGTTGGAAGCTTGGTTGGGACTTAGTGCAACACCCGCCCCAGAAACCGCAACCGATGCCAACTCGAGCAACGACACGGCTTTAACAACCCCAACAGCCGTGTTCACAAACCCAGAAGAACAACGCATTGCGCGTGTGGTTATCAAAGAAATAGAACGCCTTGGCAAAAACGCAACCTCTGGAACAACCTCGAGCTTGTTGCGTCCCGAAGTGCAAAAGAATCTGGTCGAAGAGGTGCAACGTCGGCTTGTGCCGAGCCAAACACCGCTCGGATTTACCGAAACGCCCAGCACGATCAACTCGAGTATCATGGCGGTGGTGGCAAAAACGGCTGAGGCGGTGGTGGACAAAACCATCAGCATTCCCAGAATCATGGTCGTGCCAATTGGCGAAGTGCGTTTTGAGTACAACCCGTTTGTCATCGATGTGAAAGGTTTGCAATTTTCGCCCGCTTCAAACACTTTGACAGTTCACAGTTTACAAACCAACATTCAAGAATTTATTGGTGTTGGTGTCAAAGGTTTCCTCGAGAAAACCCCTGAAGATTCAATCGTCAGTGCGCTGGTCAGTTACAACGATGTTGATTACCTGGCACAATCCGAATTGCTTTACGATTTTGCAAAACAAGTGGTGCTGCACCTCAGTCAAACTTTGGGTTTGGAGACCGATGTGGTCGCACGGATTGTTCAGGACAACCAAAAGCAATTGGCACGGTTTATTTACTTGCAAATGCGTGAACACCGCCGCGAAGCCGTCACGCAATACGAACACCAAGTTCGCAGTGGTTTTATCCCATTAAAACCCAACGCTTTTACTGCCCTCATTGATTCGCCAGTGCTTGGGTTAAGCCAGCCCCCGCCGAGCAAATCAGAAATTCAAAAATACGTTTACGGACATTTCAAACGTTGTTTGTACCCGATTGTTAAATTTGAATCCGATGCGGAGCGTTTATTCGCCATTATTCTCGAGCGTGAAAGCCTGAAATGGTTTCGTCCAGCCCGTGGGCAGTTCCAAATGGAATACCGTTTGCACCTGGACCCAAAAGAGTACCAACCCGATTTTGTTGCCGAATTGGAAAATCAGATTGTCATGATCGAAATCAAAGCCCGCAACGAACTCGAATCGGCTGAAGTGCTCGAAAAAGCTCGGGTGGCGCGTTTATGGTGCGAGAAGGCTTCAGAGTACGCGCTCGAGCACGGTGGGAAACCTTGGGTGTATCCAAACCCCATCCCGCATGATGAAGTCAATGTTGCCATGAGCCTCGAGCGACTGCTGCGGGTGTCGTGAAATTCATCAAACTGCACAAGTTTAATTCTCGAGTTTTATTCAAAATTTAGTTGACCCGTTGAAAATACCAGAATTCAATTTTCATTTCTCGAGAAATCAAATAAACTCCCTTCTCTCGATGTTGAGAGAAGGCGACCCCGCCCGTCAGGTGCACGTTTGGGGTCAAGAAGGTCGGGGATGAGAGCAGAAAAAGCAATTGCTGATTTTGTGTTCAGGAATAAAAATGTAATTGAGTCAGAATCAATACCTGATGATCGCCCGTTTGATCTCAAAATAACGGCTTAAACTGCGACTGATTCTTTCAGTAATTGCCTTAACACCGTCTGCAAAATCCCACCGTTGCGGTAGTAATCCACTTCGACTGGGGTATCGATGCGTAACCAGGCAATAAATTCTCGAGTCGCGCCGGTCTCGTCGGTCACGCGCACGGTCACATCTTGACGCGGTTTGATGTGGTCGTCAATCAAGAAATCAAAGCTTTCACGCCCGGTCAAGCCCAAGCTTTCGGCGGTCTGTCCATCTTTGAACATCAATGGCAGCACGCCCATGCCGACCAAATTGCTGCGGTGAATGCGTTCAAACGATTCGACAATCACGGCTTTGACGCCCAGCAGCATCGTGCCTTTTGCCGCCCAGTCCCTCGAGCTTCCCATGCCGTAATCTTTGCCGCCCAGCACGACCAGTGGCGTGCCTGCGGCTTTGTAACGAAGGCTCGCCTCGTAGACACTAACCACTTCGTTTGTGGGGAAGTGTGTCGTCACGCCGCCCTCCGTGCCTGGGGCAAGTTTGTTCTTGATGCGAATGTTGGCGAACGTGCCGCGAGTCATCACACGGTCATTGCCGCGCCTCGAGCCGTAGCTGTTGAAATCCTCGAGCTTGACGCCGCTGTTGATCAAAAATTGTCCGGCGGGTGATTTCGCGCTGAACGCGCCAGCCGGCGAGATGTGATCGGTCGTGACCGAATCCGCCAAGGAGAGCAAGACTCGAGCGCCGTGAACCGCTTGAATCGTGCCTGGTTCGCGCTCGAGACCATCAAAATACGGCGGGTTTTGAATGTAGGTGCTGTCGGTTTGCCAGTCGAACAACGCGCCACCCGCGACAGGAATCGCGTTCCATTGGGCGTTTGATTGCTCAATGCCGTCATAAATTCTGCGGAAGGTGTCGGGGCTGGTGGCGTTGTCCAGGTGCTGCGCGATTTCTTCGGTGCTTGCCCAAATGTCGCGCAGGTACACGTCGTTGCCGTCTTTATCTTGTCCAATCGGGTCTGTACTGAGATTGATGTCTACCGTGCCCGCCAAAGCGTAAGCCACCACGAGCGGCGGTGATGCCAGGTAGTTGGCGCGAACGTGCGGGTTGACGCGCCCCTCAAAGTTTCTGTTGCCCGAGAGCACGCTGGCGGCGACCAGATCACCGTCGTTGATGGCTGCAATCACGGGTTCATCCAGTGGTCCAGAGTTACCGATGCAGGTGGTGCAGCCGTAACCCACAGTCTGGAATCCAAGTTGATCCAAGTACGGCGTCAGTCCCGCGTCGTTAAAGTATTCGGTCACGACCCTCGAGCCTGGCGCGAGTGAAGTCTTGACCCAAGGTTTGCTCACCAGTCCACGTTCCACCGCTTTTTTCGCCAAAATTCCCGCGCCGAGCATCACGCTGGGGTTGCTGGTGTTGGTGCAACTGGTGATCGAGGCAATCACGACATTGCCGTGCGTAATCTCGCCGCTCCAGCCTTTGAAATCGTTGATCGTGCCGTGTGCCTCGAGTTGCGCTGGCGTCAGGGCGTAACCGCGTTTGTCTTTGGGTTCACTCAGCGCCTGCTTGAAAACTTTCTGCATGTCCTCGAGCAGCACCCGGTCTTGAGGACGGGCTGGACCCGCCAGGCTTGGTTTGACCGTGCTGAGATCCAGTTCAATGATGCTCGAGAAGACTGGGTCTGGCGTGGCATCGGTGCGGTACAACCCTTGTGCTCTCATGTACTCGGCGACCAGTTCAACCTCATCCTCGAGCCTGCCCGTGCGCCGCATGTAACGCATGGCTTCGTCGTCCATCGGGAAGAAACCCATCGTCGCGCCGTACTCGGGTGCCATGTTGGCGATTGTGGCGCGGTCTGGCAGGGTCATGCTCGAGAGTCCAGAGCCGTAAAATTCGACGAATTTGCCGACCACGCTGGCTTTGCGCAGCATTTGCGTGACGACCAGCGCGAGGTCGGTGGCGGTCGAACCTTCGGGCAGACTGCCTATGATTTTGAAGCCCACGACCTCTGGGGTCAGCATGTACAGAGGTTGTCCGAGCATCACGGCTTCGGCTTCGATGCCGCCAACGCCCCAACCGACAATGCCCAGACCGTTAATCATGGTGGTGTGCGAGTCTGTGCCAACAAGCGTATCTGGGAAGACAACTGTGCCGCCGTCCTCGGTTTTGCTCATCACGCCTTTCGCCAGATACTCGAGGTTGACTTGGTGGACAATGCCGCTGGCGGGCGGCACAACGCCGAAGTTATCAAGCGCCTGTTGCCCCCAGCGCAAAAACTCGTAACGTTCGCGGTTGCGGTCAAATTCGATTTCGGAGTTTTTGAGGAGTGCGTCGCTCGAGCCGTAAAAATCCACTTGAACGCTGTGGTCAATCACCAAATCCACGGGTATCAGCGGGTTGATTTTTTGTGGATCGCCGCCGAGTTTGGTCATGGCGGTGCGCATACTGGCAAGGTCCACCACGGCGGGAACGCCCGTGAAGTCTTGCAAGATGACGCGTGCCAGTTTAAACGGAATCTCAACCTCGAGTGGTTGTGCCGCGTTGTAATTCGCCAGGTTTTTCACGTCATCTTCAGTAACGTCATAACCGTTACAGTTTCGCAACACACTCTCGAGCATGACTTTGATGCTGAACGGCAGTTTAGCAATATTAAAACCGTGTTCCTCGAGTTTGCCCAGACGGTAATAATTGACGGTGTTGCCATTTACATTCAGGGTGTCTCGAGCGCCGAAAGTGTTCTTTTTGAGTTCCATGTCAGACCGTCCTTAGAAGTTGAGAATCTCGAGTCAGTTTAGACCCGCAGCTTGGTTATTTTAGCGGATGCTCGAGGCTTGGGTATGAATGTTTGTTGTCACTTAGGGGGGTACAATTTCGATAATGATTTTTAATTATTGTTCGTGTTTTAAAATCAACCCATGAACATCTTGATTACAGGTGCATCTCGAGGTTTGGGCGATGCCTTCTCACGGGGCTTGGGACAGCCCAACGATACCCTCTGGCTTGTCTCGAGAAATTTACCCCCAAGTTTGTCACTCGAGGACGGTGTACAGCGTCACTGGATTGAAGCCGACCTTCAAAGTGACGGCGTTCATGCTCAGATTGCCAGCAGTTTAAACTCAGATTTGGATGTCGTGATTCACAACGCGGGAATCTGGGAAAGCACCGCATTCTCGAGCCAGTACGATTTCCAAGAAGTTCCCGAGTTTGAAACCCGCGCCGTGCTCGAGGTGAACCTGATCGCGCCAATTTTACTGACCCAAGCGCTTTTGCCCAAACTGAAAAACTCGAGCAACCCGAAAATTATTTTGATCGGCAGCATCAACGGTTTGGAAAACGCATCCATGCCCGAGGTCGCCTATTCTGCCAGCAAGTTTGGCTTGCGTGGTGTCGCCCATGCGTTACGCGAACATTTGCGAAGTTTTCAAATCGGCGTGACGGTCATCAACCCTGGCAGCATCGCCTGGGCTGGCAACCTTGAGCGTGAAGATTCAATTCCACCAAATGACATCGTGCGCCTGACCCGAGCCGTACTCGAGACTTCAAGGCGCACGGTCATCAAAGAAATTGATTTGCCAGCCATGTTCGACCGGCAAGTTTAAATCAATTCAGAAATTCGCTGGCAGTCCAAAATGCAATTAACTTGTTCGGGTATTTGATTTTCACCAAGTCATCAACAAAACTTGTTCCCGTTTGCTCGACGGCATCACCTTTTTTGAGGATGACGCACTGAGCACTTTTAACGTTGGGGGCTAATTTTTTGTCTCGAGCCTTGCCGTCTTTGATGGCGTACATGGTTTTAAATAAGCTTTTGGTTTGGCAAGCAAAACCAGCCGCAATCACTTTTTTCTGGGTTTGCGCCAACGCAATGCCGAAAAGCAACAACAAAACTGCAATTCCAATATTTTTCATGTTTTCACCCCTCGAGCCTCAATCTTAACCGAACTTGCGACGCAAAAACGCAACTTCGGGTGTTGTGTACCTGTTCCGCTCGAGTTCAGAGGCGTAACATCCTGGTATGGATTTGCTTGATAAAGCCATTTCAGGCTCGAGGCTTAACCTCGAAGAAATCGTCGCGTTGTACCACCTGCCACTGCCAGATTTGGCAAGTGCCGCACATCAAATGCGCCTGAGTAAAACGCGTCCCGATGTCGTCACGTACCTGATCGACCGCAACATCAATTACACCAATATCTGCAACGTCGGTTGTAACTTCTGCGCCTTTTACCGCACGCCGCGCCAAAATGACGCGTACACCCTTAGCTTCGAGCAAATCTCGCAAAAAGTCAGCGAACTCGAGGAAATTGGCGGCACGCGCATTTTGCTTCAAGGCGGTGTCAATCCAGCCCTGCCATTTTCTTGGTATCTCGAGATGCTCGAATTCTTAAAAAAACACCATCCGATCATCAAAATTGATGCCTTCAGCCCAGAAGAAATTCTTGGACTGGAAAAAATCACGGGTCTTGACGCGCTCGAGATTATCACCCGCATGAAAGAATCTGGTCTGGACGGTCTACCTGGCGCTGGCGGCGAAATTCTCGAAGATGAAGTGCGCCTTGAAGCAGCCCCAGCCCGTATTCCCAGCGCCGATTGGTTCAGAATTTTGGACGTTGCCCAAGGTTTGGGTTTGTACACCATTTCTACAATGGTCATTGGCTTCGGTGAAACGCTAACCCAACGCGCCCGACACATGCTTAAAATCAGGGATCAACAAGACCGAGCGAATCTCGTGCATGGCGGTAACGGTTTTGCGGGCATGGCAATCTGGACGCTGCAAACCGAAAACACCCGACTGCACGGCAAAGCCCCAGGTGCAACCGCCCACGAATACTTACGCAATTTGGCTGTCTCGAGGTTGGCGCTCGATAACATTTCTAACATTCAAGTTTCGTGGCCAACACTTGGCTTTAAAGTTGCACAAGTCGGTCTTTTTTACGGCGCGAACGACTTTGGCAGCACCATGATGGAAGAAAACGTGGTCAGTGCCGCCGGCGGTCATGACCGCGTGCGCGTCACCGAACGCGAGATCATCCGCCACATCAGCGAAGCAGGATTTACTCCAGCTCAACGCGACTCGAGGTTCAACATCATCAAATACCCAGACGTTAAAGCCAAACTCGAGCAACCCGAGCCGATTCTGGCGGCGAAACTCGAGTCGGTAGCGAGTGTTTGAAATGTCACCCTTAAGACGTGCACTCGGGTTTTAATCGCGTAGAATAATGTATTCATGAACCTCGAGCCGCCCACGATTGACCGTCCCACCGCCCTGATAGACCGTTTTGGGCGCATCATTCGTGATCTTCGGATTTCGGTCACGCCGCGTTGCAATTACCACTGCACCTACTGCGACCCGCTCGGTCACACGCACCCCGAACCCGTTGGAGTGCTCAGTGTGCGCGATGTGGACAATTTTGTTCGCGCCTCGGCATTGGTCGGTTTGGACGCGGCACGTTTCACGGGCGGCGAACCATTGCTCCGCAAAGAACTGCCCGAAATGATGGCGAACGCTGCTGTCACCCCAGGCATCAAAGACATTGCGATCACCACCAACGGCACACTCTTTCGTCGGCGTCACAAAGAATTGCTCGAGGCGGGTTTAAACCGTGTCAACATTTCACTGGACGCCGTAGACCAAACCGTGTTCGCCAAAGCCACCGGTGGAGGAGACGTAAAAGTGGTGCTCGACGCGATAGACCTGGCGCTCGAGTTAAACCTGCATCCCGTCAAAATCAACGCCGTCAGCATTCGTGGCATCAACGACCTCGAGATCATCAACATGGCAAGACTTTCGCTCGAGAAACCCTTGCACGTGCGGTTTATCGAATACATGCACCTCAACAACTCGCAACTGGACGTTTACAAAAACGCCTTTTTACCTGGTTCGGAAGCCAAAGCCATGATCGAACAAGAATTTGGCACGCTCGAGGTTGTCCCCACCGACCCAAGCAGCCCCGCTCGAGTTTTTAAAATTTCGGGGTCGCAAGGCAGCATTGGCTTTATCAACCCCATCTCAGAACCATTCTGCGGCGCGTGCTCGAGAATGCGCCTGACCGCAGACCGCAAAGTACGGGCGTGCCTGCTGACAGACCGCGAACTTGATGCTGGCGCGGCGTTTGATTCCGAAAATCCGATTGAAGGCATTATTGACGTGCTGCTCGAGGCGGCGCACCGAAAAGAACGCATGGGGGATATTTTGCCCAAGATTCGGGAACGCACGATGGTTGCGATAGGTGGGTAAAAAATAATTTATTGTGCTAATTTAAACCCATGACGATTGCACTCTCCAAACAGCTCGAGACGCTGATCGAAGAAAAAGTTGCTTCGGGACGGTATCAATCTGCTTCTGAGGTCATGACTGAGGCGCTGCGGTTGCTCGAGGAGATTGAGCGATTTGAAGCCATCAAATTAAATGCGTTGCGTCATGATATTCAAGCGGGTCTGGACAGTGGTGAACCTGTGCCTTTTGACAAGGCAACCATTCGTAATCTTGCTCAGAATCACTAAATTTGAAGGCATTATTGACGTGCTGCTTGAGATGGCACATCGCAAAGAACGCATGAATAAGTTGTTACTGAAGAAAATCGCCACGAGATTGTGAGAAAACACGGTATGCTTGTCGAGTGATGTGAAATTCGGTGAGTTCGTGGTGTGTGATGGATTTTTGCTGCTATGCAAGATAAAAAGGGAATTTATGGAACTACTTGAATATGCTTTCTACGACGCAAAATTTGAGAACGCTTATCTCCGTGCCAAAGGGGATGCTTTTCAAACATTCTTTGAGAACCTCATGACTCGTGCTTATAAGGCTGATTTTATGCCTTGTCGCCCTTGGGGAAATCGTGGTGATCGTAAAAATGATGGTTTTTTAAAATCTGAACGTCGTCTCTTTCAAGTTTACGCGCCCAATGAGATGACAGAAGCAAAGGCGATAGAGAAAATCAATGAAGATTTTGATGGCGCAAAAATCCATTGGGGTAAGTATTTTGATAAATGGGTTTTTGCCCATAATGCTATTGATGGATTGCCACCGCACGTACAGAAAGAAATACTTGAACTCGAGCGAACAAATCCTGGTATCACGTTAGAACCTTGGGGATTAGAAGAGTTTCGGTCAATCCTGCAACGCATATCACGCGCAGATCTCGAGTCTTGGTTCGGCTATGCACCAACTGCGGCAACTCGAGCTAAACTAGATTTTGAAGACCTACGTATTGTTCTTGAAAACATTTCGCTTCAATACTTTGCGAATGAACATCCTGTGAAAGATGTACCCCCTGGGAAAATCGAAGCCAATGCTCTCTCGCAAAGTATTGAGAAATTACTGAAAGAAGGAATGACTAAAACTCCGCTTGTTGATGATTTTTTTAGCAAGTGGCACGATCCAAATTTTGGTGAACGAGTTGCTGATACATTCCGTGCTAAATATGCTTCACTTCGCACTGATAACCTTCTCCCCAATCAAATCTTTTATGACCTTCAAACGTGGGCTGGTGGTACACAGAGAGGCAATGCTGAACACGAATTGGCTGTGCTTACAGTTCTTTCCTACTACTTTGAACGATGCGATATATTTGAGGAGCCGCGACCCCATTTATGATTTTGCCCTCTAAACACCTCCCAGCAGATCGAGCACTTCTCACTGTTAGCGCTCATATTTTGAAGCGTTTGGCAAAACCAAAGACAGTATCGGCAATATGGGAAGAGCTTTGGCGAGGGAGCAAAGCTAATCGAGAATTGTTACCAAGTCTGACCTACGATTGGTTTGTTCTAGCTTTAGATTTACTATTTACACTTGGAACTGTTGAATTGAAAGAGGGTCTTTTGATCCGCCAATCCATATGATCTATCGCGTTTACAGTACACTTCCAACTTTCAAAAACCTTGACTTTAAGCCAGGGTTGAATGTGCTACTTGCTCAAAAAGCGGATGGAGCAACCAGTGAGCAAACAAGGAATAGGGCTGGAAAAACAAGCCTCGTCGAGATTATTAATTTTTTATTGGGTGGAACAGCAGACACAAAGGCACTTGTGCGAACAAGTGCCCTTCTTGAATCAACATTCGGTATGGAATTTGATCTTGGTAAATCTAAGGTTTCTGTAGAACGAAGCGGCACAAATATGTCCAAAGTTCAAATTACGGGCATTGATCCAGTGATTAAAAAAGTCTCTATACCAAATACTGATTGGCGTACCCAGTTAGGTGATACTTTGTTTAATCTTCAATCCATAGAAATAAAAGAAGGTAAAACCCCATCGTTTCGTTCACTAATTGCTTACTTTATGCGGCGGCAATTAAGTGGTGGCTACGTTACACCTGAAAAACAGGCAACGATGCAGCAAACTTCGGATCTTCAGATTGCACTAATGTTTTTAATGGGATTGGACTGGCATATTGCACGTGACTGGCAAGTAATTCGAGATAGAGAAAAAACACTGGAAGAGTTAAAGAAGGCTGCTGGTACGGGAGCTTTTGGTAATATTATTGGCAAGGCTGCCGACCTGCGTACCCAATTTACAGTTGCAGAGGATCGTCTAAAGAAACTCCGAGAACAAACGGAGCAATTCCGTGTGCTTCCTCAGTACCGAGAGATGGAAACCGAGGCTTCACAGCTTACTCAGGCGTTGAATGATTTAACCAATGGTAACACCGTTGATCTTTCTACAATTCGTGATCTTGAACTGGCATTAAAATCAGAGGAAGCTCCTTCAATGACTGATTTACAAGCCGTTTTTCAAGAAGCTGGCGTTGTGCTTCCAAGTCTTGTTCAGAAGAAATATGAGGATGTACAAAGCTTTCATGCTTCGGTTATTCGTAATAGGAGAGATTATTTAGCTGGTGAACTTGAGGCGGCTAAATCTCGTCTGGAAGCTCGAAATCAACAGAAAGTTGGATTGGATGAGAGAAGATCCGAAATCATGGGGATTCTCAAAAGTCATGGTGCATTGGAACAGTTTTTAAAGCTTCAAGGTGAACTGGGTCGCCTTGAAGCATCGGTTGAATCCCTACGTCAACGATTTGCGGCAGCCGAGCAGCTAGAGGGTACTAAAAACGAATTGGAAATTGAGCGAAACCGCCTTGCTTTACGTCTACGTCGTGATTTTGCAGAGCAAAAAGAGCGGCTTTCAAAAGCCATACTTGCCTTTGAGGAAACCTCTAAGCGACTTTATGAATCTGCTGGAAGCATGTTGATTGAGGAAACTTCAAACGGACCAACTTTCAGTTTCCCGATGCAGGGATCTCGTAGCAAGGGAATTAGAAACATGCAGATTTATTGCTTCGATATGATGTTAATGCGTTTGTGTGCTGAAGGTGGTTTTGGTCCTGGCGTTTTGATCCATGATAGTCATATTTTTGATGGCGTAGATGGCAGACAAGTTATTAGGGCTTTGAAGGTTGGTGCAGAAATGGCAGAAGAACTTGGTTTTCAATATATCGTTACCATGAACGAGGACGATGCTTTTAAGGAAGTGGAAGAAGGTTTTGATTTAAACGATTATGTACTTCCAATTCGACTAACTGATGCCACCCAAGAAGGTGGTTTGTTTGGTACTCGATTCGATTGAGTCAATAAAAACGTTGGGGACAGTTTAAAACCATCCCCAACGAAATTTTGAAACTCGAGCTTTACAGCGCGGTGATGTTTAACTTCAAAGGAATTGGCACTTCAGGATGTGGTTTGTACACCACTTCGTACTCGCCCAAATCTTTGATGGCTTTGCCCATGTCAATCTTACGACGGTCAATGGCAAGACCCGTTTGTTGTTCCACAGCGTCAGCCACCATTTGATTGGTGATCGCGCCGTAAATTTTACCTTCGCCAGCTTTGGCTTTCAGTTCGACAACCAATTCGGCAAATTGACCCGCGAGCTTTTCGGCTTCGGTCTTTTGACTCTCGAGCTTTTTGACTTTGCTGCGAATTTGCGCCTCGAGGTTCTTGAGGTTCGCGGCGGTGGCGGTGGCTGCCATGCCGCGCGGCATCAGGAAGTTACGGGCGTAACCGGCTTTGACTTCGACGATGTTACCCGTCGTGCCAAGTTTAGCGACTGGCTCGAGCAGAATGATTTTCATCGGCGCACCAACTTCTCCATGAACGGCAACAAACCAATTTGGCGTGCGCGTTTGATGGTCAAAGCCAGACGGCGTTGATTCTTGGCGTTGACACCCGTGCGGCGGCGCGGCAGAATCTTACCGGTATCGGAAATGAAACGGCGCAACATTTTCGCGTCGTGGTAGTCCGTGACCTCGAGTTCGCCCGTCTTGAACGGGTCTACTTTTGGCTTGCGTGGACGTTTAGGACCTTTGCCGCCGCCGCGTGGTTTTTTGTCATCGCGGTCACGGTCACGGCTGTTGCCCGTGGTTTTGCGTTCTTCTCGTGCCATAAGTTGTGTCTCCAATAAAAAAGGGGGTGAAGTTTTTTAGACTGCTCTAGAGGCTTAACGCCTTAAAACGGTAAATCTTCTTCTGGCGGGAAATCTTGTAAGCCTGCGTCAATGTCCAATCCCGCACGGGACCCTGCGCTCGCGTTGCGTGGTGCTGCTGCAACGCCTTCGCGCCCTGGAACGTCACCGAAGGCTTGACGGTTCGATCCAGAGGTGATCCCAGCGCTGCCAGTGCTGCCGGGACCGCGAGAAAGGGCTTCGACTCTACGTCCTTCAACCCTTGTCGAGTTGCGTTTATTGCCCTCTTTGTCCGTCCAGGACTCGTTGACGAGCCTGCCCATGACCATGATCGGATCGCCTTTTTTCAGCACTCCTGCGGTTTCCGCAAGTTCGCGCCATAAGTTCACCTCAATGAAATGGGTTTTTTCTTGCCAGTTTCCGGTCTTGTCTTTCCAAGATTCGTTCACGGCAACCGAGGCGGTGGTGACGGCATCACCGGCTGGTGTATAACGTAATTCTGCGTCACGCGTGAGGTTGCCAATCAAAACCACTTCGTTTAACGCGTTCGTCAGTCTGTAACCTCCCTGCGAATCTCGGGTCGTGACTTCCGTGCGATTGCCAGGAAGTGCCGCCTCGACACGCAAAGCTTTAACGCTGACTTGCGAACGCTTCGCCCCTTCTGGGGTTTCCCAGGTGCGAAACTCGAGCGCCCCCTCAACCATCACAGGATCGCCTGCTTTGAGTTGATCGGCAACGCCTTCGGCTTGCTTCCCAAGTAAACTCGTGCGGTGATACCACGGCAAAACCCGAGGTTTCCCGTCGTTACCAACGATATTATCATCGCCAGCCACGACCAGATCGAGTACCGCCATACCGCTCGGGGTGTAACGAAGTTCTGGGTCACGCGCTAACGCCCCCAGTAGGTAAACATGATTTAAGCCTCTCGCCATAACTCACTCCTTGCGCTCGAGAGCGCCATTGAAAATTCATAGCTCTTCAAAACCAACAACTCTTCATGCCCTGCGGTAACTCTCGAGATACTGAAAGAAGGCTTATTTCTCCTTCTTCGTTTTCCACTCGGGGCGTTGACGCACCACCAACAAACGCCTGACGTGATCGCGCAAGCGCAAGCTCGTTTGAATCGCGTTGGTTTGATCGGCTGCCATCTCGAGTTTGTAAATCAAGTAGTACCCTTCACGGTCTTTCTTAATGTGGTACGCCATGCGACGGTTGCCCCACTCGTCGAGTGTGACGATAGTACCGCCAGCGTTCTTGATTGCATTCTCGATGTATTCCTTTTCGACTGCCAACTGCGCAGCGTCCAGGCTTGGGTTGAGAATAACGTTCAAATCGTAATTCACCATAATTCACCTCCTTAAAGTCCAGCAAAAATCCGCCACGGAAAGTGGCGCGAATGAAGACTATATCAGGATGCTGGGGGTTGGGCAAGGGAAAGAGAACCTCGAGAAAAAGAGGATGATCGTGGTTCAAGGTTCAATTGTTGCCGAACTCGAGGTTAAACCCTCCTCGAGCACGTCAAGGTAGGCTTGATACGCCCAAATCCGATCCCGTTGCTTGCCCGTGATTTCCCGAACAATACCCAAAGCTTGCAGTTTCTCGAGGGCTGCCAAAGCTGTTTTTGCGGTCATGCCAAGATGCTCGGTCAGTTGTGAAGCGTTCGCGTACAATTTTTGTTTGAAGTATTGATGGGTTTTCAGTACCGCCATTGACACTTGATTGTTGGTTTCAAGTTTTAAACGATCCGCCTCGAGCAAACCAAGAATCGCTTTTGAAGTCTTGACCGCCTGCGTTGCCGTCTCGAGCACACCCGTCAGAAAGAACTCGAGCCAGATTTC
>JANLWR010000949.1:0-9189 GCA_031364625.1 Deinococcales bacterium
CGTGCCAGATGACAAAGCCCCACATGGCATTGATCGGCAGCGCGATGTATTCAAACGGGGCAATCAGCGAGGCTTGTGCCAGGCTGTAGGCTCGAGCCATGCAGTACATCCCAGCCGCCCAAACCAGTCCCAATCCGCAGACGATGATGGCATCCAGTAAGCTTGGTGTGCTCCAGGCGCGAAACAAGAACGCGATGCTGGGATGGGCGTTTGGGGTTTCGCCCACCAAAATTGAAATTGGAGCCAGCATCAGCGCCACCACCAGGTAGACCAAAGAACTGTAAAAAGCCATGGTGGCGCTGCTGTCGGTGGTACGCAGTTGGCGTGTCAGCATGACCGAGAGCGCATAAAAAAGGGTGGATAGCAAAATAAACACCGAACCCAAATTAAAACTTGCCGAGCCAGGTTTGACGATCAACAACACCCCAACAAAACCAAGCACCAACGCAACCCAGTGGCGTGACCCAACCTTTTCATTTAACCACACCACTGACAAGAGGGTAATCATCAGCGGAGCCGAATTGCGAATCGAAGCAATTTCGGCAAGTGGCAACGCCGCCAGTGCCATCATGTAGGCGGTGAAGGAAAGAAACAGGAAACCCCCACGCACCAGCTCGAGCCTGAGCTGGCTTGTGGTCGGCAACCCGCGTTTTCCTTCGGAGTAAAAAAACCCCAAGGTGCAAGGAATGGAGATGAGGGTACGAAAAATAACGATTTCCAGAACAGGGTAATGACCACCCATCGATTTCACGGCAATGTCTTGCAAGGAAAAAATCAGCAACGCCAGAACGACAAAACCGACCCCTAACGTGTTGTTGGTCATTTTCATTTACTCGATGGGTGTTTCGTAATCCCAGCGATGAATCTGATACAGATCCACGTAATCGGTCTCGAGCCGTTTTAAGCTGTTGTCAATTTCGCTTAAAATTGCCTTGCGTGACAGCCCACCACCATTGGGTCCCTCACGCATTTTGCCGTGCAATTTGGTGGCAATAATCACCTCATCGCGCTTGGCAAAGTCTTTCAGGGCGCGTCCGAGGATTTCTTCACTGACCCCAATCGAATAGACGTTGGCGGTATCGAAGAAATTAATCCCCAGCTCGAGGGCTTTTTTGATGACAATTCGGCTGTTCTCTTCGTTCAGCACCCACTTGTGAACCCAAGCTTGGGCATCTCCGAAACCCATGCAGCCCAGGCAGATGCGCGAAACTTTCATTCCTGTTGAACCTAACCTCACGTAATCCATCGGTTGCTCCTCTCAGAACAGTACACTTGCTTTCAATAATCCTGCGATGCCTTGGGTCTTCAACGCTGAAATCTTGCTTGAGCTTCACGGTTTTGTACTTGCGCTTCTCAAGACTAATTCTCGAGATAAAGAATCAACCGCGTAAGGACTCGGCAAATTCCTCGGCTGAAACACCCGCTTGCCGCAAAATACCACTGACCGTTCCGATTTTGACTTCCTTATGATTTGGCACAACCCGAAATGCCGCGCCGCATGATGATATGACTGCCTGATTGGCGTATCAATTCAAAACCAAGGCGTTCCAAAGCACGAACAATATCTTGTCCAGACAAACCAGGGAATTTAGGCATGACCAACATCAAAAGTTGTCACCAGCGGATGCGCCGTGAAAGTCATTGGAAATTCCTCGAGATATAGCGTTGTGGCTTCTTTGAGATTCTCAACGGCTTCTTGCACTGTTTCGCCTTGTGTGGTTGTGCCTGTTTCTGGGTTGAAAGCGACAAAACCGCCTTCTTCTGCGGGTGTTAACACTGCGGTCAGTAACATAAAGTCCTCCTGCCATCGTTATTCCATAAATTTTTTTCGTGTTGCTCTATCCAAGAAGAATCTTCGCTTGCCACGCTGCCAACAAAACTTGGAACAATAAACCCTTTGCTGTTGCGCCGTGGTTGTTGCGCTAAGAATTCCTTGAGTGCCTGAGCCACGCGGGTATCAACTGGCACATGCCGTTCTGTGGCGATTGCCTCGAGTCTTTTTTCGAGGTGTTTGGGAAGAACGAGTGTCATGGGTTTAGTGTAGCGTAAATTCTGGGATTCTCGAGAATTGAGATTTCGGCATGGGCTTGGGTGGGTCATGCGGGGAATCGTGAAGTTTGAGTTTTGATCTCAAGCAGTATTTTTGAAGTGCAATTTTTGGTGGTTCGCAGTACCATGACACTTATGATTTTTAGCAACGATTTACATTTTGACGACGCTGAACTTGAGGTTTTATACTCCGAGTTTGCCAACGAAGACCGCGAGCTTGCCGAGTCTGGTTTAGGCGATTATCTTGCGAATCTCGAGGGTGAGAATGTGCTGATAGCTCATGTCTAAAGCATTTAAGAAAGATTTTAATGGATCACTTTGAGAGCATCATTGCTACCTTGCTGGAAGCTGAGGGTTATTGGGTGCGTAGGTCTTTTAAGGTTAATGTAACAATTGAAGAAAAACGGAAAATTGGAAAACACACAATTCCACGTCCAGAGATTGATTTGCTTGCATTTTGTTTCTCGAGGAATGAATTGCTTGCCTTAGAAGTAAAGTCTTACTTTGATTCTCCAGGTGTTAAACTTTCAGATTTGCAGCAAGAGCATGATATCCCTAACGGACGCTACAAACTTTTTACTTCAGAACGATATCGTTCGATTGTTTTTTCAAGGTTGTTACAAGACCTTATTGACCGTGACATGGCGAATTCGGATACGAAAGTTTTGCTTGGTCTCGCGGCTGGTAAGCTTTATCAAAATCAAAGTGAGCAAGTCCGCAAGTATATGGCAAAAAATAGATGGTTCTTTTGGTCTCCCGAGGACATCAAGAACAAGGTTGTAGCACTTGCGGAACGTGGGTATGAGAATGATCCTGCAATCATCACCGCTAAAATACTCATGCGTTGATAAACTTATTCACTTCCTCTTTGCTACTTTGCTACTTTCCGTACTGTATACGCGCACATGTGCGCCCCCGCAATCATGTGCGCCACCCGTTCAATGCGGGCATCAGGCAGCGCGAGCCGTAAAAATTCAATCTCGCTGCTGCAGGCTTGCCCGTATTGCAACGCCACGCCTATCACGGCGCAGTTGTGCTCGGTCACAAGATAACTGCCATCACTAATCTTCTGAAAGTCGGCTAGATACCCGTCTTGGTCGAGAATCTTGGTCAGTTCCGCAACTTTGGCTTCAAAGGTTTTTTGTTTCTCGAGGCGGCGTTGTGCATTCTCGAGGCGGCGCCGCATTCGGCGTTTGAAAATCAGCTCGAGCAGTTCTGGGTTGTCTTCGCGCACGTAATCCAGGAGTTCGTTGGTCAGTTCAGAGTACATGCGTGGATACAGCGCGTCGGCGGCTTGGGAGAGTTTGTAAACGTGTTTGGGTCGTCCGCGCCCTTCGCGTTTCTCGAGGTGCGATACCAGACCGTCAGCCTCGAGCGCTTGAAGCTGTTGGCGGATGCCCGATGTGGTGATGTTGGTGCAGTCCGCAAGTTCTTCGGCGCGAAGTTCACCACGTTTTTTGAGGGCATTTAAAATGCTGCGCCTTCCTTCTGGGAGCGACAATGCCCGAAGGTGCGTTTTATTGTCAAGAAGGGCGTTGAGGGTGCTGTTCATGGGTGAAGTCTAGCATCAAAACGATATTAAAGCAAATTAAAACAGTAAATACTTGCTAAAATAACAAAACGGGTGTAGATTCAAGACAAGATGAAATCCCCAAACTCGAGCAAACTCGAGAAACCTCTATCTCCACGAAAGGAAGACGATCATGACTACAGCCATCATCACTGGAGCATCACGCGGGTTGGGACTGGCACTTGCCCGAGCGCTCGCGGGCAAACGCTGGAATTTGGTCATCGACGCCCGAGGTGCAGCAAATCTTCAAAACGTCAAGATTGAACTCGAGCAACACACCCAAGTCAGGGCAATTGCTGGTGATGTTAGAGATCAAACGCATTTGCAAAAACTGATCGATGCCACCAAAGAATTCGGCGGTTTGGATGCGCTGGTCAACAACGCCTCAATTCTGGGTTCAAGCCCACAACCCAAACTCGAGGTTTACCCACTCGAGATTCTGGAGCAGGTCTACCGCGTGAATGTTTTTGCGCCGCTCAGGCTGTTTCAACTCGCGCTGCCGATCATGAATCCAGACGCCCGAGTCTTGAACATCACTTCCGACGCTGGCAACGAAGCGTATGAAGGTTGGGGCGGCTACGGCTCGAGCAAAGCCGCCCTCGAGCAACTTTCAAAAGTGCTGGCGGTTGAACACCCGAACTTGCGCGTCTACAGCGTTGACCCTGGCGACATGAACACGCAAATGCACCAAGAGGCTTTCCCGGGTGAAGACATTTCAGACCGTCCATCGCCCGAAGACAGCGTTCCAGGATTGTTAACTTTGCTCGAGCAAAATTTACCCAGTGGACGTTATCAAGCCAGAGGTGATCTGAATGCTTCAGTTACCAAATAATTTTCATCTCGAAACACTCGAGTTTACCCTGCCGCCCGAACTCGAGGCGTTTGAACCCCCAGAGGCTCGAGGGTTAAGCCGTGATGCGGTGCGTTTGCTGATCTCGAGCAAACACGATGACAGTTTGGTTCACACGCTTTTTCATGACTTACCAGATTTTCTCGAGGCTGGGGATGTGTTGGTCATCAATACCTCTGGCACACTGCCTGCGGCTCTGAGTGTCAACAGGCAAGACGGCACACCATTGGTGCTCCACCTGTCCACCCATCTGCCCGCCGACCTTTGGGTGGTTGAACTCCGCACGCCCGCCGCTCGAGCCACCACACCATTTCGTGAGGCTAAAACAGGGGAGACGTTGACCTTGCCAGGTGGCGCTAGGGCACAAATTCTTGCGCCCTACCTGATGGACAGAACCAATGCGCCAACACCCGCAAGCTCGAGGTTGTGGGTTGCCAGCCTCGAGTTGCCAGAAACTTTAATGGCGTACCTGCACCGTCATGGCAAACCGATTCGTTACGGCTACGTCGAGCACGATTGGTCACTCGAGCATTACCAAACCGTTTACGCCACCGAAGAGGGCAGCGCCGAAATGCCCAGCGCGGGACGGGCGTTCACGCCAGAATTGTTGACGCGCCTGATTGCCAAGGGTGTGCAAATCGCACCACTGATTTTGCACACGGGGGTCGCCTCGCTCGAGGATCACGAACCGCCGTTTGAAGAATTTTACCGCGTACCGCTCGAGACGGCACGCACGGTCAATCAAGCTCGAGCCGATGGACGGCGCGTGATTGCCGTTGGCACAACTGCCGTTCGCGCCCTCGAGACAGTCACAGATGTACACAGCATCACGCACCCTGGCGAGGGTTGGACGCATTTGGTGATTACCCCCAAACGCGGCGTTCGCGCCGTGAATGGCATCTTGACGGGTTGGCATGAACCCAAAGCCACGCATCTTGCCATGCTCGAGGCGATAGCAGGCAAGCGTCACCTCGAGATTGCTTACCGTTCCGCCCTCGAGAATGCCTACTTGTGGCACGAGTTTGGCGATCTGCATTTGATACTGCCTTAAGAAAGGACGCGGATGAACATTCTAGAGTTAGAACTTTTAACTGGCGATCTCGAGGTGCAAAAAGCGTTTTACGGATCAATTCTTGGATTGCCAATGCTCGAGTCTGATGCACAGCATTTGGTATTTCAAGTCGGCTCGAGTTGTCTGAAACTCACGTTGCAAACTGGTTTTTCAGGGCAGTATCACTTCGCCTTTGACGTTCCAGAGAACCAACTCGAGGCTGCAAAAACCTGGCTCGAATCTCGAGCGGAATTGATTGCTGATACGAATGGCGATCTGGTGTTTGGTGGCGGAGATTGGAATTCGGATGCGGTGTATTTCTCTGATCCGCATGGAAATATTCTTGAGTTGATTGCCAGACACGACCTCGAGAATGCTAGCCAAACAGAATTCTCGAGCGCAAGCATTGTAAACATCAGCGAAATTGGATTGGCGAGTGACAATGTTCCAGACGTTTTGAAATGGCTCGAGCGACACTTACAACTCGAGATTTACAAATCCTCGAGCGACATGTTTGCACCAGTTGGTGACGCGCACGGCTTGCTGATTTTGGTTCAAAACGCTCGAGAGTGGTTTCCCAGCACGGGTATTCATGCCGCACCGCAACCTGTAAACATTGTGATTGAAAGCAGTCAAAATCAAACGCTCGAGATTCCAGATTTGCCATACAAAATCCAAACTCAGAAACTCGAGTCAAGGAATTCATGAATGACATTTTGATTGTCGGTACAAGCCTCGACCCTGACAGCCGTTCACAAGTTTTGGCAAGGGTGGCAGAGCAAATCTGCCAAGCGCAAAACATTAACGCCGAGGTGCTCGACCTGCGCGATTACGACCTGCCGATTGCGGGTGCAGCCAACTCTTTCGACTCGAGCATCGTTACAGAACTCACGGCTCGAGTTTCCAAATACCGCAAGATTATTTTTACCGTGGCAATTTACAATTACGATGTGACTGCTGCCGCCAAAAACTTTCTCGAGCTGGTCGGTGATTCCTGGCTCGAGGGTGCGGTGGTCGGGTTTATTTGCACGGCTGGCGGTAAAAATTCGTACATGAGCGTGATGGGATTTGCCAATTCATTGATGCTCGACTTTCGGGCTTGGGTTGCGCCGAGGTTTGTCTATGTGGTGAAAAACGAGGATTTGCACGGGACGGAAATCAAGACCAGAATTGAAGGCTTGGTGCAGGCAGTCTCGAGCGGTACGGGATAAAAACTCGAGTTGGGCGAGTCTCGAGATTTTGAAGGTTTGAAGTCACGGGTACGCTGAACCTGAGTCGATGTCGTGCAATTGGTCGGCTCATGCTTGTATTCTAATGATACATGGATCGTTTTACTCCCTTTCACGCTCGACTTCTTGCCGAGCAATTAACCCAGCGTTTTGCTTCGGACAACCTCGAGAAGCTGAGTTCAGCCCTGATAGACGCGCAGGTAGACCTCAATCCACACCAAGTTGATGCTGCCCTTTTTGCGTTTCAGTCGCCGCTTTCCAAGGGCGCGATTCTGGCGGATGAAGTGGGTTTGGGTAAAACCATCGAAGCGGGTTTGGTGATTGCTCAGAAGTGGGCGGAACGTAAACGTACGGTGCTGGTGATTACTCCCGCCAACCTTCGCAAGCAATGGTTTCAGGAGTTGACCGAAAAATTCTTTTTACCCTGCGAGATTCTCGAGGGTAAATCGTACAGTGCCGTGTGGCGAGCAGGGCGAATTGCGCCATTTGAATCTGAAAATATTATTATTTGCTCCTATCAATTTGCCCGCTCCAAAGCCTCGGATTTGCGCCGAGTTCGTTGGGATTTGGTGGTCATAGACGAAGCACACCGCTTACGAAATGTTTATAAAGCCTCGAATGTACTCGCCAGCGAACTTAAACAAGCACTCGAGCATGCCCCGAAAATACTGTTAACTGCCACGCCATTGCAAAACAATTTGCTCGAGTTGTACGGTTTGGTCAGCGTGATTGATGACCGTACTTTTGGTGATTTGAGTGCTTTTCGTGAGCAATACAGCAACCTGAAGGACGAGAATGCTTTCAAAAGTTTAAAAGAACGCCTGACCAATGTTTTGCACCGCACCTTGCGCCGTCAAGTTCAACCGTACATCAAATACACCAAACGCCACGCGTTGGTTGAAGATTTTACGCCGCACAAATCCGAACTCGAGTTGTACAATTACGTCAGCGATTACTTGCGTCGCCCAAATTTACAAGCGCTTCCAAACAGCCAACGCGGTTTGATTACATTGGTCTTACGAAAACTGCTTGCCTCGAGCACTTTTGCGATAGCTGGGGCGCTCGAGAACATGCGAGACCGATTGCAGAAACGACTGAACCGCGATGAGCAAAATCAAGGTTCGTTCGAGGAGACGCTCGAGGATTTTGAAGCGCTCGAAGTTACGGCTGAAGAATGGATTGAAGACAACTCAGAACCCGAAGCGCCACTGACAGATGCTGACCGTGCCGCCTTCAAACAAGAAATTGCAGATTTAAACCATTTTTACAACCTCGCCTCGAGCATTGATGACAACGCCAAAGGACAAGCGCTGCTGATTGCTTTGCAAAAAGCGTTTGCCGAAGCCGAACGCCTTGGGGCGAAACGCAAAGCCATTATTTTCACTGAATCCAAACGCACTCAAACTTACCTTTTGAGGCTGCTCGAGGGTACAGAACACCAAGGCAAAATCGTACTTTTTAATGGCACGAACAGCGATCCAAGCTCGAGACGCATTCATACCACTTGGCTTAAAAAACATGCGGGAACAGACCGGATTACGGGAACAACCGCCGATATTCGCAGTGCCTTGGTCGATGAATTCCGTGAACAATCTGAGATCATGATTGCCACCGAAGCGGGCGCGGAGGGCATCAATTTGCAATTTTGTTCGCTGGTGGTCAATTACGACCTGCCCTGGAATCCTCAACGCATTGAGCAACGCATTGGGCGTTGCCACCGTTACGGGCAAGCGCACGATGTTGTGGTCGTCAATTTCGTGAACCGCAGCAACGAAGCCGACCAACGCGTGTTTGAACTGCTCGAGCAAAAATTTAAGCTCTTTGACGGTGTTTTCGGCTCGAGTGACGAGGTGCTGGGTGCGATTGAATCTGGTGTGGATTTTGAAAAACGCATTGCCGAAATTTACCAAAAATGCCGCACACCACAAGAAATTCAAACGGCGTTTAGTGCCTTACAAAGTGAACTGAGCGTTGAAATAATAGATTCTATGAACAGCACACGACAAAAGTTACTCGAGAATTTTGATGAAGTGGTCAATCAACGCCTGAAAACCAGTGATGCAAAAAGCAGGGCAACACTGACCAGGTTCGAGAATTTACTCATGAAACTTTCCCAGATTGAACTTGGTGAAGCGGCAACTTTTGATGACACCGGTTTTACCTTGCATCAAAACCCAACAACACACGAGATTCCACTAGGACGTTACGAACTGCCGCGCCGCAACCCAGAATCGCACTTCTACCGACTTTCGGACACGTTGGCGCAACACGCCATAGCACAAGCCAAAACCCGAACTCTCGAGAACAGCGAACTTTTATTTGATTACGGTGCTTACAAGAACGGCAAAATCAGTGTCCTCGAGCAGTTGAAAGGACAAACGGGGTGGTTAAGGTTTTCCAAGTACAGCATCAGCGCCTTAACCCAAACCGAAGACCATTT
>JANLWR010000966.1:0-6160 GCA_031364625.1 Deinococcales bacterium
CCGATCTGGCCCCAACATCTGCCGGAGACCGGCTGTGAAGGCTCCTGTAGGCACGATTCGAGGCGCCCAGAACAAGGACGACTGAGAAGAAAAGGAGCGCTTTGCGTTCGGCCGAGGTCGGCATCAGCCGACCCTATCAAGAACTAGCCGATTTTCGTCATCGAAGGGGTGCGGCCAGCGGCATAGTCTTCCATCGATGCGGTCAGGGGGAGCGTGGCCAGGACCAGGACTCCGGCGACGACGAACGGGAACCCAAGCCCGATGCGATCCATCGCCACGCCCGCCGCCAGGGGGAAGACCACCCGCGAGATCCCTCCAAAGGTGTGCTGTACGCCCATGTACAGCCCGCGATGGCGGCTAGGCACGACGCGCGAAAGCGTTGCAGTAACGCAGGGGAAGGCGAAGGCTGTCCCGAGGGGCATGAGGGTAAGCGCCACGAGAAGTGTTAGATAAGAGTGTACCGCCGCGACCAACGCGAGACCGAGTGCGAGAAGCACCAGTCCGACGCGAGTGAGCCTCGCTTCGCCGAGCCACTCGATCATGCGCCCAAGGATTCCCGCTCGCACGAACACTCCCATCCCGCCCAGATACATGACGAAGTAGCCGACATTGGCCTCAGTGATTGGAAGACGGTGCATGAGAATGAGCGGCAAAGTGGGTACGGTGCCGTAGAACGCGCCGATCGCGATCGCGTAGATCCAGATCAGGCGTTGCGCGGGCTCGTTTGGCCGCGCGATGACGCTCCACACCGCGCCGGCGCTGGTCTGATGGACGACCCCGTGCTCGCTCGTCGCGGCAATCTCCTCGCGCGACTCGCGCAAGTAAACGGCGGCGAAGATGCTGACCAGAACGCAGAAGATCGCGGAGGCGATTCCCGGCGCGTGCCGTCCCCAGTGGATGAGTGCCGAGCCGATCGCGGGACCGACGACGGCGCCGAAGCTCGTCGCTGCCGAGAGCCATCCAAGACTCTTGGCGCGGTCCTTGGGATCACTGGCGTCAGCGACGTATGCCTGGACGACGCCGATCGTCCCCCCGCCCAGGCCCTGCACTATTCGGCAAAGCAGCAGGAGCCAGAGGGTGCTCGCGTACGCGAAGATGACGTACGCGACGGCCGAAATCATCAAGCCCGCGAGGAGCGCCGGGCGTCGCCCGTACCGGTCGGAAAACCGGCCCCAGAGAGGGGCGCTCGCGAGCTGGGCGATCGAGAAGGCTGCGATCAGAACCCCGACGATACTCGCCGAGGCGCCGAGCTTGGTCGCGTAGAAGGGAAGAAGGGGAATGACCATCGCAAATCCAAGCATGTCCACGAAAGCCGACACAAACGCGGGAGTCTCGGGTACTGGCTTGGCGTTGAATTCTGGGGAAAAGGTTACGCCACCCAAGCCGCAATTGCCGTACTGAATTACGGTTTTGGCACGCTCGAGCTTCACCGCATTGAGGCTGGGCATTACCCGCGTAACCCTGCCAGTGGACGCGTGCTCGAGAAGATTGGAATGCAACGCGAAGGCTTGATGCGCGGCGATGTTTTAAAGGGACATCAATTTGAAGACACGGTTCTTTACGCCCGTTTAAGCACCGATTTTTAAGAAACCAAAAAATTTGGTACACTTATTGGTATACCAAATACTCGAGAAATCCTCGAAATCATTTTGGAAATAACAACAGATAGGGAAGGTACAAACATGGCTATGAAGATTTTTTACGACAAAGATGCAAGCCTCGAGCCTCTCGCCAACAGAACCGTCGCCATTATCGGTTACGGCAGCCAAGGTCACGCACACGCCCAAAACCTCAAAGACAGCGGCGTGAAAGTGATCGTTGGATTGCGTCCAGGCTCGAGCACCGAAGCCGAAGTCAAAGCCGCAGGGCTTGAAGTGGACAGCGTACCGAACGCCGTCAAACGTGCCGACGTGATTATGGTCTTGATTCCAGACGAATTTCAAGGCGAAGTCTACAAAAACGACATCAAACCAAACCTCAAAAAAGGCAAGGCACTCGTGTTTGCGCACGGCTTTAACATTCACTTCAAAGCCATCAAACCACCCAAAAACGTCGATGTTTTCCTGGTCGCACCCAAAGGACCTGGACACCTCGTGCGCCGTCAATTTGTTGAGGGTGCAGGCGTGCCAAGTTTGTTCGCCATTCATCAAGACGCAACCGGCAATGCCCGCGAAATCGCAATGGCATACGGCAAAGGCATCGGGGGAACTCGAGCAGGTTTGATCGAAACCACTTTCCGCGAAGAGACTGAAACCGATTTGTTCGGCGAACAAGCCGTGCTCTGCGGTGGGTTGACCTCTTTGATTGCCGCCGGTTTTGAAACCCTGACCGAAGCTGGTTACGCGCCCGAAATGGCGTACTTTGAATGCCTTCACGAAACCAAACTGATCGTAGACCTGCTGTTTGAAGGCGGTCTGTCATGGATGCGCCACAGCATTAGCAACACCGCCGAATACGGCGATTTCGTCAGCGGACCACGCATTATTGACGCAAGCGCGAAAAAACGCATGAAGCAAGTTTTGAAAGAAATTCAAAACGGTAAGTTTGCCAAAGCCTTCCTTAAGGAATGCGCCGAGGGTAAGCCAAACATGACCAAATGGCGCAAAGAAGCCAGTGACACGCAACTCGAGAAGACGGGCGCACAGTTGCGCGAAATGATGCCGTTTATCAAGAAGCCAAACAGCAAAAAAGTCGAGGGGTAAAGGTTAAAAGCGGGTTTGAGGCTCGAGGGACAGATTTTTGTCCCTCGAGTTTTTTTAATTCGAGAAAAGGGTAACTTAAAAAGATAGTAACGAATAATTTCAACTTAAATTAACGTGATGGTCTGTAATCAATATCTGATGGTGTAATGCTGATATGCTTACCCTGTCTTTTAACACAAAGATCATGGATTGCTTTTATTGTATTATCTCTTGTAGATTTTTCTTGTCCTGGACCAACAATTATTTCTTTAATAGGTAAAAGATTTTTAAAGTCCAATTTAACAAATGGAATAATTTTATATCCACGCGATCTATATTCAGGTTCTTGTGTAGAAACAATTATTCTAATTTCAGATTCTTCTTGATAATGTTTGGTTTTGTATGAGTACATTCCAACTTCTACGCTATGAGACGGACCACGTAAAAATAATGGTATTCCAGGAGGAGCAGGTGTCAAGCCTTCTCGCTCTATTCTGCTTTTTTCTTCAAGATTTTTAGCGTCCTCAATTGCTTTATCTTCGGACAATCGTTTTTTAAGGAAAGCTCTAATTTCGTTTTTATCTCCATAATTTATCTCTTCTAGAAATACAAACTGTTTCATATCTAAAGAGCTAATAAGTTCGTCAGAATCGAAACCAATTGCATAACCCTTTCCATCGTCTGCATAAGATCGAAATTGGTTTAAGTCATCTGATTTTGTTGAAAAACAAACGACATGCGGCTGTCCAAGATGCGTAACATCTGGCAAGCCGTAATTTATCTCTGCTGCTATTTCCCTAGCAATTTCATCAGGAAATAAATATTCGTTAGGGTCATTTAAATGCAAAACATGGGAAGCCCAAAGGGTGTGATTACCGATAATGTTTAACAATGCCCCAGCATCTGTGTAGTGATAGATCATTCCCATGATGTGATTATAGCATCAAACATCCTAATGCTGGTTTTTAGCGCAAAACTTCAAATACACTCTAGCTTTCGACTTGCCACACGCAACAAAGACCGTGCCGCACCAGTGGGTTTAGAACGACCTTGCTCCCAATTCTCGGGCATAAAGCACTTTCGCCTCGAACTGAATACTTTGCACCAAAGGATTTTTTGGATTTTTGTACTCTTGCTCGAACATGGTCACAAAATCCATTGGGTAAAACCTTGGTGTGAAGGCTTTTTCTGCGTTTAACCCAGCTTGCAACGCATTTGCACTGTCTTCGAGAACCAGCAGTAAATCCAAATCACTGCCGAGTGTGGCTTCCCCTCGAGCGACACTGCCGAATAAAACCACCATTTTTGCGTCACTGACCGCCGCAACTCGAGCCGCAATTTGTTGCAGTTCTGTAAGTTGGTTTGGTGGCTCGAGCAGTTGATTCATGATGAGATTGTAGTACAATTTGGGACGAATCTGTTTTGGTATCTCGAGTTTGTAAGTTTGAATAATCTATTTTACTTATTGCGCTTATTTCGTTTAAGTGCTAGGGTTTTGCCAGAGGAAACCCAATGAAACCCACCACCAAACACGTGTCACCCTCCGACATCGAAACCGCTCGAGTGCTCAGTCGGTTGTTTGCTGGACAAAAAATAAAAGAACTCCAAATCGATTCCGAAAAAGTGCAACTCTCGGACAACGTTTCACAATTGATGCTCGAGGTTTTCACGCAAGTTGCCAACGGACAACAGGTTCGTATTGTTGCCAGCAATTCGGACTTGACCACCGCCGAAGTTGCGGATGTTCTGAACGTCTCGCGTCCTTACGTGGTGCGGCTGCTCGAGGAAGGAAAACTGCCGTTTCGTATGGTTGGCACACACCGCCGCGTGGCACTCGAGGATGCTTTGCAATACCGAGACGAACAGCGCCAGAAAAGTCTGGTAATTATGCAAGAATTGATGGCTGAAACCCTGGAACTTGCGTAAACTTAACTTGACACACCCCAAGCACCTCTGATACCGTAGGAGACGAATGAAACAGGTTTCAACAAATCTACGCCTAGCCCTAATTAACTCGAGGGTTGTGGCTTAGTCGTTTTTTGACTTTCACGCAACCCTCGAGCTTCAAACTCGAGGGTTGTTTTTTTGATTTAAACTTCAATGCTCATCTAAAAATTTGAAAGGATGCGCTCATGCTCGAGAAACATGTACAACCCAAACTTTCGCTTCAAGTTCCTGTTCCTAGGGATTTGCCAACATTGCGTGAAATCGCTGAAAAAGCGGCTCGAGCGTGTGGGGCGGTCAAAGTGGTGTTGTTTGGCAGTGTCGCTCGAGGTGATGCGAAAGAGTCAAGCGATTTGGATTTGTTGTTGCTTGTGCCTGATGGTTCAGATTTGTTCCAAGCCGCTTTCGATGCTCAAGCGCCGTTTATTCCACGTTTTTTTGCGATGGATTTGATTCTTATGCACGTCTCTACTTTTCAAAATAAAGATTCTTTGTTGGCGCTCGAGGTTGCCAAATACGGCGTGGTTTTGTATGGCTAATTCACAAATCATGAGACAAATCGTTCACAGTGAACGACTAGCAAGGTTTCCAAATTAAAATCTCGAGATTCAACATTTCAAACCCTTTTCAGACTTAGGAGAAAATACAATGCGTCACATTAAAATTTTTGACACGACTTTACGCGACGGCGAACAATCCCCAGGTGTGGCTTTAAGCGTCCCTCAGAAGCTCGAGATAGCCCATGCATTGGCGCGAATGAACGTGGATGTGATTGAGGCGGGTTTTCCGATTACCAGCCAGGGTGATTTTGATTGCGTTCACCGGATTGCCAAAGAAGTCAGGGGTCCTGTGATTACTGGGCTTGCCCGAACCAGCAAAGGCGATATCGAACGCGCCGCCCAAGCGCTGGACATTGCCGACAAATGGCGGATTCACACGTTTACCTCTGCCAGCAAAGTCCACCTCGAGTTCATGCTGAAAAAAACCCCAGAACAGGTGCTCGAGATTACGGACAACATGGTGCGGTATGCCAGAACGTTTTGCGATGATGTCGAATTTAGCGCCCAGGATGTCATGCGAGCCGATTTTGAATTTGTGATTCAGGTTTTTAATGCGGCGATCAACGCGGGTGCAACCACAATCAACATTCCTGACACGACGGGGTACGGCACACCACTCGAGTACGGCGCACTGATTAAACGAATTCAACTCGAGGTGGTGCGTGGGCGCGATGTGGCGATCAGCACACACTGTCACGATGATCTTGGTATGGCGGTGGCGAACAGTCTGGCAGCCGTCGAAAACGGTGCGACGCAAATCGAATGCACGATCAACGGCATCGGTGAACGTGCGGGCAACACGAGTCTCGAGGAAGTGGTGATGGCGCTGGCGACCCGTGGCGATTACTACCAGGCGCAAACGCAACTGAACACCAAAGAGATTTACCGTCTCTCGAGGATGGTCTCGCGGCATTCGGGCATGGTGGTGCAGCCGAACAAGGCGATTGTTGGCGATAACGCTTTCGCGCACGAGGC
>JANLWR010000063.1:0-6709 GCA_031364625.1 Deinococcales bacterium
GTCTCCCCTTGCGGCTCGAGCGCCCGAAAAAGCTTGTTGGCTTCTTCTGGTGAGATTTTGCCCTGACGGAGCAAGTTTTCGATACGTTCACGAAATGGGTCACTCATGGTTTCTCCTACGGTGTGATGTTGATTTGAGTTCCTGAGGTTTGAACATCAAAGCTTCAAACCTCTTGATTGCTTTTTAAGTATGCAATCAAGTTTGCTATTTTGTCAAGTTTAAATTTACATTTAGTTTTGTTTTGGTGGTTTTGAAGCTCGAGACACCTTCACCAACGAGGTTTTCTTATTTTTTGCGGCAACCACCGAACTTTCCTGCGAGCTTTGGGTCAACAGCGCGGCTTGAAGACTTTGGGCTGCACGAGTATGGTCACGCGCTCGAGCAGAACTGCGGCTCGAGAACCACGAAGCAATGATTAGGTGCAAACCCGCCCGATGCTGCAAGTCAAAGACTGAAATCGCCGCCTCACGAAGCAGTGGAATTTGAATCTTCAGCTCGCGCTCGCCAGGAATTCGTGACGCACTCGACTCGAGTATCACACCACCCGCAAGCAGCATCTCGAGATCGGGACTGACATCGCGCCCCAAAACTTGGCTTAAGCCTCCCAAGTAAAAACTCGAGCCGAACAACGCCGCCACCGACAATACCTCTGCCGCGCTGGAAGCAAAAACTTCAAAGTAATCCAAGATAAACGCTTTCACCCTTTGCTGTAACTCGAGGGAATCGTCAAACCCCTTGTTGAATAACCTTGCCACCTCAGCCAAAATGGCGGCATTGCCAAGTGAACGTTCAAACCAAGGTTTGACCAAACCAATCGGTTGCGGTCCGCACAAGGACTCGAGCAATGTGCGGGCTTGCGAAAAACCAAGGTTATCCAGCAGCACCACCTCACGTACAGCCTCAGTTTGTAGCGCCCGAGGCACAAGCACCAACGCACCCTTTCGCGCACTTAAAAGTGCCGTTTGCAGGGCAGTCTCGAGGTTGAGGGCATCCTCGAGCAAAACGATTGGCAAGACTTTTGTCGGCAACTCGAGCTTGCGGGTTTTTGAATCCAGCACCACCGCTCGGGCGTCCTCGGTGATCTCATGCCGCGCCGCAAATTCTTGCATCAAACGGCTGCGTCCCGAACCTGGATGCCCAACAACCTCGACCCAGACCACGCGCCGTTCGCTGCGGGCAATTCTGAACAAACCCTCGAGTTTGGCGAGTTCCTTTTGCCTTCCAACCAGCGGTGGACCATGAAATGGCAAATACTCCTGTCCTGCGGCTGTGGTGAAGCCTTTTAATAGAAACGGTTCGCCCTCTTCGGGATAATCACGAAGTACCAAACCGACTTGCTTTTCAAACTGCGCACCCGCATGGGTCTCGAGTTGCACCCGCGACGATGCCAGCACCTCGCCAGGTTCAGCCGCCGAGCACAAGCGCCTCGAGAGGTTCACGACGCTACCAAACAGGGTAAACTCGCCACCAACCCAACCCACGGTGGCATCATCGGTGTCCACGCCCGCCCGCCCCTCGAGTTCCAGACCCTTGCGTTCGCCATAATTTTCGACGGCGGCAATCGCCGCTCGAGCCGCCTTGACGGCACGCAAGGCATTGTCCTCAAAACTTTTGACCGCCCCAAACGCCGCCAGCACCGCATCGCCCTGAAATTGCACGACATGACCCTCGAGCGCCTCAATCTCGACGGCAAGCACGGTCAGGATTTCACCCATCAGATCAAAATAGGCGTCGCTCGAGAGGCTTCTGGCAAAACGGGTGCTCGCCACCAAGTCAACAAAAACCACTGCCACACGGCGTTGCACCGTCGGTTCGACCACCGAAATCGCCGCACCGCAATTCGGGCAAAAACGCCAGGTTGCTTGCACTGGCTCTTGACAGCTCGGGCATTGCATCGCGTACTAGTTTTACACAACTGCGACACAAAATGTTGGCTTTGAACTCGACAGACTGTTGACTCAGCCAGGCACACCTGGCGTAAAGATTTTTGAGGTTTCTCGAGCCTTTCAGGAATCTGAGATTGGTCAAGTGCTTTTAAGTGCGATTTTGCCCTGCGAATTTGAAAAATGCAAGACAATACCTTGAACTCAATTATTTCTATATTTATGAAATTTATCCATGCTGGAGCAGCCGTTTTCGACAAGAATCACTTTTGTCAAGTTCAAGATTTAACCCACCGGAGACGGTATCTGCATGGTGGCGTTTGTTTAAAGCCCGCAGGTGGACTGTGGGGAACACCCTTAGGCAATCCTGAATGGAGTCTATTTGGAATCTGCGAAGACCGATTCGAGTTTGGTTTAACACCCATTGCACGCATCCTTCACATTTATCAAAGCGACCAACTGATCAAGGCACTCCGTAGAAAGCCTTCATGGGACCACCGAGATCACTGGGTTTGGCTGACCACCAGATTCGACGCTGTTTGGGTACACAAAATCGATGCGATGACCGCCATGACTGGTTGGGATATCGAATCCATCGTTGTACTCAATCCCGAGGTTATTGTGGTTTAGAAGTAAGACAATGCAGGAAGTTTCGCTTTTTGCATTGCAGATGATTTAAAACGGTGTAAAAGGTTTCGCTTTTTACACCGTTTTTTTAAAACACTGTTCAAACTTTCAATGCGTCAAAAACCCATGAATCGGCTCGAGCGAGACAAAACTGACCATCTGCCCGACTTTAATATCTTTCCACGATTGATCGAGCACACCAACAACCAGCGGCAATCTAGCTTGAACAATCACAAAATCCCTTGACACCTCGAGCACACGCCCGACGGCTTCAATACCTGAAATGGCGGTGATGGTTAAAGATTCAGTCTCTAGGTCAACACCAAAGACAGTTTCGGTCATTGGGTTGACGATCATGTTGACCTCGCCAGGTTTGGCGGCGTACGGTCCGACCCGATCCATAACGTACAAAACTCGACCGGCAGCCCCAATCTCCAAGAGCGGCGAACCCTCGATTTGCGGGTACAAGGTCACGCGGGTGGCATGGTGTTTCCAGCGTTCAATAAATTCGGCAATGGAGTTTTCTAAGACAGGCACATCTCGAGTCTATCAGACGAAACCCAATGATCTGGTTTCAAAATGAATTCGTCACCGCAGTAGGGACAGACTTGAACAGGATTCGTGCCAAGCCTACGATGAAACGGTTGGTTAAAAGCAACGCATCAGATTCCAAAATCTGGAATAATCAAAACAACAGAGGCTCGAGAGACACGCTCGGGTCGGAGGGAAAAATGGCAAAACACACCATCACATTGATCGAAGGCGACGGCATCGGTCACGAAGTCATCCGCGCCGCAAAACGGGTTTTAGAGGGAATGCAAGTTACCAATGAACTCGAGTTTGAATGGTTACACGCCGAGGCGGGCTGGGAACTCTTTGAACGCAGCGGTGACAGCATTCCAGAAGCAACCCTTGAGGCGGTCAGAGCCAGCCACGCCACGCTGTTTGGGGCAGCCACCAGTCCCAGCAAAAAAGTGCCAGGCTTTCGCGGCGCGATCCGTTACATGCGCCGTGCCCTGGACTTGTACGCCAACGTGCGACCCGCCAAACACCACCCCGTCCCAGGCTCGAGGGTTGGTGTGGATTTGATTGTGGTGCGCGAAAATACTGAAGGTTTGTACGTCGAGCAGGAACGCAGTTACATGAACGGCGAAATTGCGATAGCCGACACCGTAATTACCCGCCGTGCCAGCCAACGGATTGGCGAATACGCCGCCAAACTTGCGGCAACCAGAGACCGCAAAACGCTGCACATTGCACACAAAGCCAACGTTTTGCCTGTCACACAAGGTTTGTTCTTAAATACCGCGCTCGAGGCTGCGGGCAAAGTGGCAGGATTGACCGTGCAAGATATTATTATCGACAACTGCGCCATGCAGCTTGTCACCCGTCCAGAACGGTTCGATGTCATCGTCACCACCAATTTGTTCGGCGATATTATCTCGGATTTGACCGCAGGTCTGGTCGGCGGTTTGGGCATTGCCGCCAGCGGCAACATCGGCGAACAATACGCGGTCTTTGAAAGCGTTCACGGCAGCGCCCCAGACATTGCAGGACGCGGCATTGCCAACCCAACCGCCACCGTCCTGGCAGCCGCTTTAATGCTCAACCATATCGGTGAATTTGCCACCGCCGCCAAACTCGAGCGAGCCGTAGATATTGCCCTCGAGCATGGTCCGCGCACCCCAGATTTGGGTGGCAAGGCGAGCACCGAAGAGTTTGCCACCGTGATCCTCGAGGCGTACAAGAGCGCTTAAAACCCGAGTGTCAAAGATTTTGAGGGGCGACGGATATACCCGTCGCCCCTTTTTTGTTGCATTTACAATTGCTCGAGCACTTCGGCTACACCTGGAATTTCTGCGACCCCTTGAAGAATCTGAAGGCTCGAGCCTTCAAAATCCTTGCCAATGGCTTCGCACCTGCCACCAAGATGCTTGGCGAGAAACGCCTCCGCCACAGCATTGAACGCCTGACGGTTCTCGGGACGGGCAAAACCATGTCCTTCATCGGGAAATAAAACATAGGTCACAGGAATATTCTTGGCGGTCATGGCATTCACAATCTGATCGGCTTCGGCTTGTTTCACCCGAGGGTCATTCGCACCCTGCCCAATCAAAAGCGGTCTTTGGATGCTCGAGACGTGTGTGAGCGGCGAACGTTCCTTTAAAAGCACCTGCCCTTCAGTGGTCGTATCATCGCCTATTCGGTTTCTGAACATGGCAATCATCGGTTCCCAGTACGGCGGCACAGACTCGAGCAAGGTTTGCAAGTTTGAAGGTCCGACAATATCCACGCCGCACGCAAAACGTTCTGGCGTCATGGTTAAAGCTGCCAAAGTTGCATAACCGCCGTAACTGCCGCCCATGATCGCCACCGTATCGCTCGAGGTGATGCCCTCTTTGACTGCCCAATCCACGGCATCCAGCAAATCATCGTGCATTTTACGACCCCACTCGAGGTTGCCCGCATTGGTAAACGCCTTACCGAAACCAGTCGAAGCTCGAAAATTTACTTGCAACACGGCATAACCACGGTTTGCCAACCACTGCGCTTGGGCATCGTAACCCCAAGCATCACGCGCCCAAGGTCCACCGTGAACCAATAAAATCATCGGCACAGGCATACTCGAATGAGGTGGTGTGGTTAGGTAACAAACCATCTCGAGTCCATCACGGCTTGCAATCAATTTGGGCTGCATGATTGCCAAAGAATACTGCTCGAGTTCGGGGCGATCCGTAAACAAGAACGTCGCCCATTTTGCTGCACGGTCATAAAGGTAGTAACGAACAGGCGCTTGGTCGCTCGAGTCTGTCACCAACCAGTGTTTGTCGTCCAACGTGCGGCTGTTGATCCCAATTTCACCTTTGGCAATGCCCTGCAAGTATTCAAAATCAGCTTTGATTCGATCATCCAAAATCTGTCGATGCTCACGGTCATAATTGAACGAAACCGCCTGAACCATGTGCTCTGTCGGGTGTTGCAACCAATCGCTGAAATCGGCTCGAGCGTCCTCGGCAAGTAACGTGCTCGTATTCGTCTCGAGGTTGTGCGCAAACAAAGCGCTGGTGTTACGCCCTCGAGAATCGGCAACATACAACACCTGATTTGAAGCATCAAACCCGAGCAATTGGGTGGTTAGACCGTCCTCATTGGGAATACTCGAGAATTCTTTCCAGGTGTTATCAACACGTTGAAACACATCTGAACTGCCATTTGGATTCATCCGAATTCCAAACCGCACCTGATAATCGTGGTCGCAGACAAAAGAAACAAAACCCATGTCATTCTCGAGCAACAAACGTCGTTCGCCAGTCCGAATGTTGATGATGTACAAGTCATGGAGTTGCGGCACACGGTCATTTAAACCGACCAAAATCTCATCGGGGAATCGTTCACTAAAACCCATCGGTTCTGCCCGAACCCCCTCGATTGGCGTCAAATCGCGTTCCTCGAATGTGGCAATGTTGACGCTGTAAAGCCGCCAGTTTTCGTCACCGGCACGGTCTTGAACGTAAATAATATGCTCGTTGGAGTACAACCACATGGCAAACGGAATCCCGCGACCCGTTGCACTGGTGATGGCTCGAGCCGCGCTGGGATTCTCGACGGGCGCAACGAAGACATTTTGTACTCCGTCCAGGGGCGCTAGGAACAATAGGTTTTTGGCATCATGGCTTAAAGACACCATGGTGCGTTCAGGATTGCCAAACAAAACACGGCGCGGAATCAAAGTGTTCGTCATTAAAACTCCTTTCGAGATTGGAAAATATCGTAGCGCCAGTCCCAAACAAATTTCGTAGGACATCAGCTATTTTTTCTGTTCACTGCATGATACATTCTGCGTATAAAGAAGTCATTCGGCATTCGAGACTTCCAAAGTTCAATCCCGTTGGAGACAAAAACACTGTCTCCAACGTTTTGTTTCTCGAGTCTGCCGATTCGGGTTAAACTTTTTAAAGATGGTCAGAATTTTTCTTGGAGGAAACCATGCGAGTCAAACTCGTTGCTTTTACGCCCGACCCGTTAACCCAAATCTACGCCCAAGCCCGCATGACCACCACCAAAGGCGACTTTGAAGAGATTTACCACAACAACGCTTCTCTCGAGCGCAAAATTCAACTCGTGGCAGACACGCTCGACTCTGGGCATTGGAGCGTCTCGAGGGGCGTGAGTTTTACGTTCTCGATCGCGGGGGTCTC
>JANLWR010000079.1:0-3817 GCA_031364625.1 Deinococcales bacterium
TGCAGAAATTCAGCATTTGGCTTGCGGTTCAGCTCTTGCGCGTGAATTGCCAGAACACTATCCTAGCGTTCATATAGCCTTCTACCGTCTATATGAAATTGTAATGCAAGCTCGTAATGATGCTCTGCATCAAGGTGCATATGTAAGACACCTTACTCATCGAGCAATCGAACTCAGCATAGTTCTAGAGGATGCACTTATGAACAACCTAAAAATAGTTGCAGAGTTTATGGTACGTGATCCATTATGCTGTTCTTTCTGGCAGCCGATCAGTTTTATTCGTCAGCAGATGCTGACAAACTCATTTTCTTTTTTGCCTGTACAAATGGACGATAAATCTTGGGGACTTGTTTCTGATGTAATGCTTGCTCGTTTCCTGCGTGTCAAATCTGACGTTCGTAAAAATAGACTGAACATGACGCTTCTGGATGCTACGTCTAGTACAACTGATGACCATATGAAACTTTTGCCACCACGAATTGTTAACCCATTGGAATCAATCGAAGACGTATCAGTAGATGTAGGTCATGTGCCTGCTATTGTCACTCGAGATGGTGGTTTAGAAAGCGATATTATAGGCATCATAACTGCATTCGATCTACTTTGAAGAATTGACAGTGTTAGTGTTTTATTTGTGATAATGAATTTAGAGCAATTGTTGCCTGATTGCCAAAATCTCCAACCAGCGCTACACTTTCCCCATGAGCGTCCTTGAAATCAAACAACAAATAGAGTCGCTTACACCCGACCAAATCACAGAAATCAGGGCTTTCCTCGATGAACTCGAGGCACAAGCTTTTGATGCCCAACTCGAGGCGGATTCGGCAAGTGGAAAATTTGATGCTCTGATTTCTAAACTCGAGAAACAAATTGACGCTGGAGACTGGCAACCGCTTTGACGCACCGAACGCTGGTGTCATTTTGGAAGGCTTACAAAGATTTACCGCTCGAGGTTCAACAGCTTGCAGATGCGGCTTTTGCTTTGTTGCGTGACAATCCTCGGCATCCTGGTTTGCATTTTAAGAAAGTTGGACGTTTTTTCTCGGCTCGAGTTGGTGCTCATTACCGCGCTCTTGCTTTGGAACGCGACGACGTTTTTTACTGGTTTTGGATTGGACATCATGGCGAGTACGATCAATTGCTGGCGGCTGGCGATTAACGTTTCTCGAGATTTGCGAATACGGCATTGTGGGAAGACATTACCGATTGATCTCGAGCCTCAATCTTTCAACGCTCCCATCAGTTTCTCGAGATAACAGATTTAAGGCATGTGTTGTTGTCTGATTGCCAAAATACGCAATTGCGGCTAAACTTTATTTATGAATACGCCACAAGCAAAATCCAATCAACCTAAGGCGTTTACAGGCATTCAACGCCCACAGGTTCAAGTCCTTAAACCGCACGCCTTGGACTTAAAAGATTTGTTGAAACGCTTAGACAAAACCAAATGACTCGAATCTCGAGGCGCTACGTGGTCACACCGAGCGTGGCATTGTATGGTTGTTTGCCACCCGCGTTACTGACCGACAGTGAACAAGCGCTGGCTTTTGCCAGTCATGCTTTTTTCGCTCGAGCGGCGTTTCATCGAGCAGAATTGCATGTGCCAATGTTGTTCTATTCTCAAGTGGTCGAAGCTGCATTTGCAACCTACCAGGAAGGGTTTTTGAGTTTTGAAGATTCTCAAGCGCTGGCTCGAGCTATTTTGGACACCAGTTGGGAATTTCATGTTGTGAACAGTGATGAAATTTTGAATATGCAGCGTCTTTTAACCCAACCGAATCGGCAGGGCGATGCAGAATATTTTGCAATTGCAATTGAACAACAATGCCCGATCATCACCACTCACGCACATCCGCTTGAAATGGTAGAAGGACTCGAAATTCTTCAAATTCAATCGCATCTTTGGGCAAGTGCGGGTGCGCTTGATGCTTTTCCACCAGATTGAGCCTTAAACTTTCAATCCTTTAGCGCTCCCATCAGTTTCTCGAGGTCTTCTTTGGTGTTGTAATGCGCCGTACTGACCCGCACCGCCCCGTTTGGCATCAAACCCAGCGCGGTCATTGGCATGGTGGCGTAGTAATGCCCCGCCGCGACGCCCACACCCGCCGTGGCAAGCCGTTCGGCAACTTGCAGCGGCTCGAGGTTCGGCATGTTGATGCAGAACGTTCCTACGCGCCCTGAGACGCCCGGTTCGCCGTAAAAACTTAACCCTGGAATGTCCTTGAATTTCTGAATCGCAAATTCCATCAGTGGTTGCTCGAGGGTTTCGATTTGGGTGTACGCGGCTTGCAAACCTGCGCGTCCCGTCGCGCCACCGCCCAGAACGTTTCGCAAATACTCGAGCGTCCCAAGCCATCCCGCGAGGCATTCGTGGTTGGTCGTGCCTGGCTCGAATTTTTGCAGGCTGTCGTCTGGAATAAAGTGCAGTTTGTCGGCTGGGAGTTGCGCCAGCAGTCCTTCGCGCACGAACATGAACGCGGCGTGCGTGGAAAAAACCTTGTAACTCGAGAACACCGCAAAGTCCACACCGAGTTTTTGTACGTCTGGCAGATGATGCGGGGCGTAATGCACCATGTCGGTAATCGTCCACGCGCCAACGGACTTGGCGATTGCGGCAGCGCCCGCCACGTCTGGGGCTGTTCCCAAAGAATTGGCTGCCGAGCAGACCGCCAGCAATCTTGTGCGGCTCGAGATCAAAGCGCGTAAATCGTCCAGGTCGAGGCGACTTTCGGGAAATTTCGCCCGCCAGATTTTAATGACAACCCCTTGCGCTTCAAGGCTGCGCCACGGGCTGGCATTGGCTTCATGCTCGAGTTCGGAAATAATGATTTCATCGCCTGGTTTAAAGATTCTCGAGAATGCCCGTGCGAGTTGAAAGGTCAGAGAGGTGGCGCTCGTGCCAATCACGACCTCAGTTGGTTTGCAGTTCAAAAATTCGCTTGTCTCGAGGCGAGTCTGAATTTTGATGTTCGTGGCGGTTATAGACCCCGGGTACGGCATTCCAACATTGCACGAGGAGCTGCTCAAGAATCTCGAGATGGCGTCAATGCACTGCTGCGGTACTTGAGCGCCAGCCGCGTTGTCCAGAAAGCTAAAACCACTCTGAAAAGCTGGGAAGTGCGCTCGGGCGTTTAAGTTGTTCATGCTTGAGTTTAATACAAAAGCTGGCTTATGATCGAGCATGGATTTGATCGACGCGCATCAACACTTTTGGAATCTCGAACGGGTGTCTTACCCTTGGCTGAAACCCGAGCACGGCATCTTAAACAGAACCTTCACGCCCGAAGAACTCGAGCCTCAATTGTTGGCGGCGGGAATCTCTGGGACGGTGCTGGTGCAGGCGGCAAACGGTTTTGAGGACACGCGATCAATGCTCGAGCAAGCAGATCGTTTTGCTTTCATCAAAGCCGTGGTGGGTTGGATTCCGTTAACAGAACCCGAAATTGCTCGGCAAGCGCTCGAGGTTTTTGGGGCGCATCCCAAATTTAAGGGCGTGCGACATTTGATTCATGACGAACCAGACGCGGATTATTTATTAAAACCCGAAGTGCTGGCGACGCTCGAGATTCTGGCAGAACAGAATTTCAGGTTTGATGTGGTCAGCGTTTTGCCGCGTCACCTCGAGCTTGTGGCGGTGGTGGCGACAAAAATCCCCAAGCTCAAAATGGTGATCGATCACCTGTCCAAACCGCCCATCAAATCTGGTGGTTGGCAACCCTGGGCGGATTTGCTGAAAGCCGCCAGCCAGTTTGAAAATGTGTACGCCAAAATTTCGGGTTTGAATACCGCCGCCGACTGGGAAACTTGGACTGCCAGC
>JANLWR010000084.1:0-2586 GCA_031364625.1 Deinococcales bacterium
CCGCAAAGCCAAAGAACTCGGTTCGGGCAGCGTCATCAACCTCAAACTGGGGCGGGTCGGCGGGCATCTTGAATCGCAACGCATTGCCAAATACTGTTTTGACAATGGTATTGACCTCTGGGCTGGCGGAATGCTCGAGAGTGGTGTCGGACGGGCGCACAACGTTGCCATGCAAACCCAAGCGGGGTTCACGCTTGCCTCTGACACTGCCCCAAGCAACCGTTACTGGTTTGAAGACATTATCGAACCAGAAATAATCATGGTTGACGGCATCACCCACCCGCTCGAGGGCATTGGAATTGGTGTGACTTTAAAAGATGACTTGATTCACACGCTGACGGCTCGAGTGGCGACGTTCAAATAACGGATTGCCTGTGATTTGCGTGACGTGCGGGTTGGTAAGGCATTTTGGTCAACCAACAAAAAAGGTGCGCCTTTAAGACGCACCTCTCGAGATTTCAAGAAACTCAGCGCGGAATTTGCAGTTTCTGACCGATCTTGATCAGGTTGACATCGTGAATGCCGTTGGCTTTGGCAATGTCATCAACGCTACTCGAGAGTCTTGAAGCGATTTCGCCCAAGGTATCGCCACGGCGCACGACGTACCATTCGTCGGGAATATTGACGTAAGCGGCTGCCGCTTCGACAACGGCGGCTTCGTGCTTTTGCTTTGCGCCTTCGACCACTTTCAAATCGTTGGCGTTAACGCCTGTCACGCCAGCAACGGCGCTGGCAACCTGGACTGCCAAGCGGTATTCGTGTTCATTATCGACCGCGCCGCGCAAAACAACTTCTGTGCCCGATTGCAAAACGTCAATTGGGTTGTTGGACAATTCGCCGTTGTTGCTGATGTCGCGGTAGACCGATTTGGCAATCGCGCTGGCGTCGATGGCGGCTTGAACTTCGGCTTCGTCAACGGCTGGCACGGTGTCTGGTTCGTTTTCTTCGATGCCAACCATACCGCTGTCTACGCTTTTCACGCCGTTAATACCGCTGGCGGTCGCCTCGAGCAATCTGACAATGGCAGCGTTTGAAACAATACCTTGAAACTTCACCACACCGTGCGATTCTTCGACGGTGACGGGCTGAGATGCCAGGAGTGGTGATTTCTTCATTTCTTCTTCAACGCGTTGCTTGATGCTCTTACCAAATGGCCACATAAGTACCTCCAATAATTTTTTGCTGCCTTAGAAGTCTACTCGAATCAAATGACAATTGTCGAAAATGAACCGAGTATTAAGATAGCCCGGGTTTAATTCGCAGCCTCAAAAGCCAGATTGTTTGCCAAACCGCGCAACAAAGCGCCGGCAGCCTCAGCCGTCAGGCTCGAGCCTGGTTTTAGGCTGAGTAAAAATACGGCGTTGTTGCTGACATCTCGAGCGTCGAGCGCGACAACGGGCAGCTTGGTTTGGGTGGAGTTGGATTTTTGGCTGGCGGTGGCTTCGAGGCTAAAGTTAATTTCGTAAGCAATACGGTCAAGCGGGTTGATAAAACCTGACGCGCTGATTGGGTCGGTGCAGTTGGCGAATTTCACTTCGAGGCTGCATTCTTCACGCGCAACTTCGAGTGCCATCTCGAGCAGGCTGAGCGAGGCGCTGCCAGGATTTTTTGCGGTTTTCAATTGCAGCAGGATGCTGGCGTTCGGTTCGCTAAAACTGGAAATCTCGAGGGTTTCGCCGGTCATGCCGACCACACGGTAGCCGCTCGAGAATCGGATTTTGAGGGCGGTGTTGAAATTGGCACTCGACCAGTCGCTTGGGATGGGTTTGGCAGGTTTTGCCGCCATCATTTCTGGGCGAGTTCCAAAGGCGCTACTGTTGTCGTTTAAGCCGTACAGGCTAAATGTGCCGCCAGCCCCGAGCGTTCCCGCGCCGATCAGCAGGCGCGTGCCGTCTGGACTGAACGCCAGCGCGGCGGTCGAATCGGTGTGGTTGGTCAGGCTGTAAACAATTTTTCCAGTGCTCGAGTCGAGCAGGCGCAGCGTGCCGTCGGTGGCGGAGACGGCAATGCTCTTTCCATCTGGTGAATAGCGAACACTTAACGGCGAGGCGCTGGCGAGTTGGGTTTTCCAGAGGGTTTTGCCCGTGATTTGCTTGGCTTCTACTGCGCCGTCGGTCAAACCGACAATCATGGTTTGCCCGTCAAAACCGAGGTCTAAGCTACGAATGCCAGCCTCGAGACGATCAAAGTTCTGTCTGACTTGCCCTGAGCTTGCTAAAAGTGTTTTGATCGAACCATCAGCGCCGGCAATCAGTAGGTTTGCGCCGTCTGGCGTCCAGGTCAGACCCGCCAGGTTTTCGTCTTGTAAACTTTCAAAAGAGACAATGCTTTTAAACGCGAGTGCATCGAAAACATTGATTTTGCCGCTCGAGCCAGAAAACGCTATTCTCTTGCCGTCAGGGCTGTAGGCAAGACTAACAATGGGTTCGTCGTTGTTGTTGAAATCGTTTTGCAGCTTGCCAGTCGTCAAATCCCAGAGTTTGACGTGTCCAAAGTCGTCACCGGAAACCAGGCTTTTGCCGTTTGGGTGAAACGCGATATTGGTTTGCCAGGCTGGGAAGTCCGATTTCAGGGTTTGAAGGAGCG
>JANLWR010000089.1:0-5095 GCA_031364625.1 Deinococcales bacterium
GTCACCGTGGCAACCCAATTATATCGCGATGACATTCTTGGTGCCATCGCTGAATACGGCACCCTCTTTAAAACGTATGCCGACATTATTGGGAAAGGTGGGTCTGGTGCAATTGAACTTGGACGCAAAGAAATTCGCCCAAAATTGGAGTCAGCAGTCCTTGCCAAGATTGTCCCTGCACGAGCCAAATTAATAACGATTTCACCGTATAATGACAACAAATCGTTAATCCCTTATATTGCAGCCGCGATGAACGTCGAAATTCGCAGCATGATTTTTTACAGATCTGAACCAGAAGCTATCATTAATGTCATAAGCTTTTATAGAGAATACTTTCAAAAATGGCTTGATACTTCGTATTTAAATAATATCTTTGACGCAACGAATAAATTAAGGGCAGAACGAGTTGATTTAATTAACATGTCTAAAGTTCCTCTTGGCGGAGATCCATTTTTGGTGGATACATACCGATCTGGCTGCGGAAAAAAATCTAGTGAAGGTGTGTATGAATCATTTTCATTCAGATATCACTTCAAAAAAAGATTATTTGTTTTTGACTTGTCACCTTTGACATCTGAACAATGGATTTCAAGTGCGGGTATCTCCAAAGATGAGCTAGAAGCTTCGCTTCAAATGGTGTCCATGGGAACCTTGAATTCCAGTGAGGGTTTTCTTAGTCCTACTACCACTTATTCTTGGCTGGATGGGTTTACAGAAGGCTATGTGAGAGAAGTCTTATTTACTTTCGGTGGATGTATTGAAACTGAACCGGCTCAAGTCACACTCGGGGATGGGGTCACCAAAGTAAATGCAAGTTCATTGCCAAGTGTTCAGGCTTTCCCTGAATGCAAACAACTGGTAAGAATTCCAACGATTCCACCCCATGATTTGACCAAGCTCCATGAAAATACTCGGAACCTCGTTGTCCTCCGTTCGCTCGAGAGTATCTGCAAAGACTCAGTGAACATCTGTGATCGATTCACGCTTGAATTGAAAGCGCTTAAAGTTCCTATTTAGGAGGCGATATGAGATTGCTGCCAGTTCTTCTATGTGGTGTGTTGTTCGCGATTTTTGCTGAAAAACAAACAATCCCAGAATTTCAAAATTGTGCTGCCAATGGACCAACAAGCAACGATTTAGCCAAACTACCAAATGTCGTAAACATTGTTGGCTTGTTTGGACTTAAATTTCAGGACATGGTGCTGCAAAAAAAGTTCAAACAACAGTTCATCGAACTCAGCAATGAAGCAAATCGGGTCATCGCGAAAAACCCGAAACTTGGGTATCTGCTTCAGGTTGAATACTACGTTCAGGGTGAAACCGTGATCGTCCCAGATGGTCAACTAATTTTCTCGATTGGTCATGGAATCGAACCACTTGATGCCCTCGCAGAGTTGAGGCGACAAGGCACGTTTGGTCCACAAGCCCCTAAGAATGCTGAAAATCACTCGTATTTTTTGTGGTTGACCAAAAACAATGGGAAACTCAAAGTCGATTCCATCCCATGTGCAGATGCGAAGGACCTGTTGAAAGAGGCGCTGGCGGAGGCAAGGCAGCGCAATCTCGAGGCTGCGTTTATCAGGTCAGTTCCAAACGATTACATTAACAACATTAAACGAGCCGAATACTGGCAAAAAATCGTGACCGAACGTGCCAAATTGTTGCAAGATGCCCAACGGCGGGCAAGATTGGAAGCCCTAAACAATGAGATGCGTCAGTTGCAAGTGGACTTCAATCGAAAGTATGAAACGTTTCAACGCCTTGTCTATGAGTACGAACGTGCGCAAAGATATCAAGCAACCCTCAACACCATCAAATCAGTGACTGACCTTATCAGTGCTGGCATGAAAGCAAGTCAAATTCGTTCTTCTTCTGGTGTTAATGCCAGTCAGGCGGGTCAACCGTCCAATGACCTGAACCAAGCTGTTTTGTCAACCAAAACTCTTACAGAAAAAATAGTTGATGAACACGGCGGGTTGAAAGTAGACCTTGAGAAGAAATTGATCGAGTTCTCGCAAAAAGATCAAGAGGCTAAAGATATCTTTAAGCAAGAAAATATCCCGATTCCCAAAAACGATCCTCCAATTTTTGTTCTCCCACCACTTCGCTAGCATTGGCATAAATCCGTTGACCCTGGGCTGGTTTGAAGGCGTTTGAAGTTTTATCCCTTGATTCAGCTTCACACCGACAACACCATGCCATACAATCAAGAATGCTCAGAAAACAAGGCTACAAAACTGATTTAACCAAAGACGAATGGCACTCACCGCCACATGCTTTAACAGAATATTGTTCATAAATATGCCATAACACTATTGGCAGTTTGCTCGAGATGGCGACCCTCTAGGCGACCCTGAATCCCGAGGAACGCAAGCGCCGTACAAGCCGCTCGAGATCGTGATGTGTCACGTTTGCTAACCGTCAATCGCTATTTCTGATCCAAAATAATCGTGATTTTCTGCCAAATCTTGCGCGACAGACCCGAAGTCAAATCCTCGAGTTCGTTGACACTTTGGTTGGCAGCCGCATCATCAAAGTTATTGACGTACAAAAACGCGATCTTGCTGACCAGACTGAGCATTTCCGAACAATAATCGAGATACCGCGCCAAGTTTTCGTTGTTCAAACCGTGCTGGCTCAAGCCTAGGGCTTTGGTCAGCTGGTGCATGTCGATGATGTGCGCCACCGCCCGCAAGTTGGTGATGGCATCGATCACGCGCCCACGTTTGATGCGCCCCTCAATCGTGACCAGCGAAAAAACGCCTGCCACCAGCAGCACAACCTCGTTGGTGATTGACTCGAGCATCGACACCAAACTTTGCAAATCAATTTTGGATATTCCAATCTGTGACCTCGAGACGGTGAAGCCAAGCGCCACCAAAACGAACAGTAAAAATACCCCAATCGCAATCCGTACAGTCCACAGCGGCTTGATGATCCAGGTGGCAACCTCTTTGGTGTCCTTGGAAATTTCGATCAACTCGGCGCAAACCCGACTTAAGCCAGAACTGGGAAAGCGTTCCAAAATTCGTTCCAGCAGTCGCTCGAGGGTACGGGTGACCTCCTCGGAGCGCAATTCTGGACGATGCCAACTTTTTGGGTTGACTGCTGAAGGCTCAGACACGGCTTTAGTTTACAGCCCAAACTCGAGCGGCACGCGGGACTGATAACTTTCGGCGTAGCGCACCCCGATGAACGTTCCCCAGTACATCATTCTGGCTCTGCGGCGCTCGAGAATTTCCGGACTGACGGTCTCACTCACGGCTTCGCCCGTAAATTGGCTGGCGTGCGCCATGATCGCCGCCTCCCAGCTTTCCATGAAGCTCGAGACATTAACCAGGACATTCGCCTCAATGGGAGCGTTCCCTTGGTAATAAAGCACCCGAGACACCTTGTGCGGTTCGCCAGTCAATTTGGCTTTGCGCAAACCCGCAAAATGGAGCGCCGAAATTGTCACTCGAGCCGCGCTAACATGGTCTGGATGACGGTCTATTTCGTGCGGAATCAAGACGGTTTTTGGTTTTAAATCCCGAATCACTTGCGCCAACTCGAGCCGATACGTTTCAGTATCCTGAATTGCACCATCCGTCCAACGCAAGTTTCCACGGAAACTCAAACCCAATATTTTAGCCGCATCTCGAGCCTCCTGCAAGCGAATTTCTGGCGTTCCCAGACTGCCCATCTCACCAAGGGTCAACTCGAGAATCCCTGTCCGCTTGCCCTCAGATTTTGCCCTTGCTAAACTGCCGCCGCAACCAATTTCGGCGTCATCTGGGTGAGGGGCAATGCACAAAATATCCAATGACTCGAGGCTGCCAAAAGTGGTCAGGTTCATTCTGGTTTTTTCTCGGGTTCGGAAATGGTCACTTCTTGCCCTTCTGATTTGAACAAGTTATCAACCGTACCAGGTTTTGCGGTATCGCTCGAGACCACCCGAGGTTCGCGCTGGTCGATGCGGCGTTCGATGCCCGCGTACATGCGTCCAAGGTTGTCGCGGTGCTTGAAGGCGATCATGACCGCCAAACCGCCCAACATTAAAACCTTCCACCATTCGCGTTGCATGGCGACCGCCAAAATCACGCTACTGGCTGAAGCAATGATTGATGCCGCGCTGGTGAACCGTGTCACCAAAACGGTAATGACAAACAGGGGTAAAATAGCAAGTCCAAGTCCGATGTCAAGAAATGCAATCGTGCCGAACGATGCGGCGACGCCTTTGCCGCCCTTGAAACCCAAAAAAATGGAATAGTTGTGCCCAATCACGGCACACCAACCCACCAACATCACTTCCCAACTCGGCATTCCAAAGGCTTGTGCGATCAAAACAGCAATACCACTTTTTAAGATGTCTGCGAGCGCCACCACCAAACCTGGACCCCAACCCGCAGAACGCAAAACGTTACTCGCGCCCGTATTGCCCGAGCCAACTTTTTGCACGTCAATGGCATACGTTCGCGCCACCAACACCCCGAACGGTATCGAACCGAACAGGTACGCCACGACCGCCACCCAGAGAAAGTTGTAGTTCACCCGTCTATTTTAAGCACGAATTGGTGAACGCCGTAAGAATTTGTACCACCATGATTCTTTCGGGCAACCCAACACGAATACTATTTTATGTGGCAGCCATCGCCTCGATCTCGAGTTTCCAATTGGGATCGAGCAGTTGACAACAAATGACCGTCCCAGCCGGTTCATGATTTCCCAAGAATTTGGTTCGCATTTTGACGTTGGCATCGTCGTATTTTGGATCAGCCAAGTAGGTGCGAAGTGAAATCAAATTCTGTACTGTCATGCCTGCCGAATGAAGGATGGTTTGAAGGTGTCCCCAGATGATTTCGGCTTGCTCCTCAAAGGACTCTGGCATGGTTTTTCCGTCTGCCAGATAACCGTTCAAACCACTGATGACCAACAGCCGAGAATCACCACGAACCTCTATCGCATGGCTGTAACAACGGTATTGTGGGAATAATTCTGGAGGATTGTGTTTTAGGATTGACATTCTTGCTCCACGTTTGTCACAGTCAAAGTTTAGCTTCATCCACGTTCGAGTTGCAAGTACAAGGCGCTGTGGTCAAGCATTTCAAAGCCATTT
>JANLWR010000128.1:0-5936 GCA_031364625.1 Deinococcales bacterium
GGGTTCGATGCTCCTGATGCAATGGCTTTGCGAACATCAGAATTGAAAATTCTGATGTTCACCTGGTCAGTCGGTCGATAGACCTTGTGATGCCGCTCGAGCATGAACCGAAATAGCAATAAAGATGGTGCCGGTCAACACCAGAAGGATGAGAAAAGTCTGGTACATCAAAATGATTCGTTGGGAGCGGAGGAAAATTGAATCTAGGTAAAAATAATTTGAATTGCAATACGCCAGCATTGGTGCTCAAGTTGAAATTTTGTTGCTCTTCAAGGAGGAAATGATGCCTACACCAAAAAGTGGAATAACGCTGTTCCTGCTAAGTGCATTGAGTTTTGCTGTGACGTTCGCGCAATCAGGTTCAAAGCTTGAAAAAGATGTCAGCAATTACGCCACCATTGGTCCCGCTGGGAGTCGAGCTTCACAACAATGGATTGCGGAAACAACCGTGGAGGCAGCCAATCGAAAGTTTTTCAACGATCTTGCCGAGTTTCGCAGACTGCGAGAAGAACAATGCCCAACTTGCTCTATTAACGAGGCAATTACGGCTTACAAAGAGCGGCGTGAAGAACTTGATGGGCAAGGCAAATGGCTTGGTGAAGCGGCAAAGTTTGATGTTAATTTTGCGATTGCTGTTGCTGCAACGGCTACCGCTGGTCCGGCTGGTACTGCACTGGCAATCGCTGCTCAAACTGCCATCTCTCAAGGAACGAGCCTTCTTGTGGATGGCATGTTGAGTGGTGCGAAGGATGATGCTTTGGTGGTGTTGCAACGTGGAATGAGTCAAGCCAACGCCAACGAAATTAACTTGATGTCAACCATGAAACCTGGACAAATCGTAGAGTATCTCGACGAACATGGGTACGTCCCACTCGGTTTGGATGATCCCGAATTGCAACGCGATCAAGGTGCGCGTGGTGTGTTTCTTGGATTTATGGCACAGCGTCTCGAGAATATCAGCAAGGTATCCCTGAACGAGTTGGCCAAACAGGGAGCGCAATTAAACGACGTGGAAATTAAAGTTGATGAGTTGCAGCGTACCAGTAAAGCCCTCTGGCAAACGCAACAAAACCTAACGCAACGCATGGTACGCCTTGAAAACAATGTCAGCGAAATACAGACCGGACTGAGTGACTTGAGTCAACGGACTGACAAAAACGAGAGTGATATCCGCTATCTCCAAGATGCGCTGTTCTCCAAGATGAATCCAAAAGAACAACTCGAGGCATTGCAAAATGGCTTTTTAGCGACCATGCCGAAGGAAGAACGCGACAAACTCGAGGAACAAGTGCGTTTGGCTGAAAAACGTCAAGAAATTATCGATGATATGAACGGTTACATCAATACTGGTGGACAGTTGTACAACATTGCCAGCAACCTCGGAGTCTCTGGTCCATTTATGGACAACGCAAAAACAGCAATCGAAGTGGGTCAAATTGCGGTTGAAGCGTTCGTTAATTTCAGCACAGGCAACTACCTTGGTGCAATCAGTGCGGTCAGCAACGTTCTAGGAATTGGACGTAAGGGACCCGACCCAGCCGCCGAGCGCCACCAGGAAATCATGAACAAACTTGGCGAACTTCTTGCGGGTCAGAAACGTATGGACAAGAAGCTCGATGTCATCATAGAGACGCAAAAAACGATCATTCAGAACCAAAAAGCAATATTCGAGGCAATCGTTGAACTCAGCAAACAGGTGCAATCGCAATACGAATCACTGATGCAGCGCCTGGATGAAATCCAAACGGATGTGCTGAGGAACCGCGAAGTGATCCTCGACGGTGTGGTTGGCGATGTGAAATTCTGCCGAGAAATCGTCAAAGATGCGGTCAGTGACCACTTTGACCCAAACACCATGCGTTTTGCAAGCATCAAATTGCAGCAAGAAAATTTCTTCAATAACCGCGAGAAATACAACCCTTGCATCGATACGCTCTTCAAGGTGATGGCGGGACTTGGAGATTCAGATGCGCCATTCATGGCTTACAATTGGTTTCTCAAAAATTATCAAGGTGATTCAGTCCTAAAAGGGCGCAACCAAATCGAGGCATTTAATGATCAGGTTTGGAATCCCGCTTGGAACCTCTACACATCATTGGTCAAAACCATAGACGCCAATACGTTAATTCCGCTCACCAACCCCGTTACAACCGTAAGCGGCATTCTGGCGCGACGTGATGCAATTACCAAATTAAAATCATCCCTTACCTATCCATCACGTTGGACAGAAGAACTCAGTGCTGGAGCGGCACCACTTGGCAAATTACTCGGCAGTTATTACAGTCCCGAGGCCATTCAATATTATTCAGCCCACGCGTTGCGCTTTTATCCATACCTTGACCTTCGCAGTCCCAACAAACAACGATTGAAAACCATTGATGAACTGAAAAAAACGAGCGCAACAGCCAACAAAGCATCCGATGCTAAAACAATGTTGCGTGTCACTGCCTCAAGGCTAGACCTTGCCATAGCCCAACAATCCCTTCTCGCAGGAGATGCACTGTTGCCCTTGATGTACGACCATTTCATTAAACAAGAGCGTTGTAGCGTGCTCAATAATCCAACTGAACTGGCGAACGTCGCCAACGAAGGAGCGTTCACGAAAGCGTTGGAGCACAATCCAACACTGGCTCGTAATTTCACCATGTATGCGATGCGTCTAGAAGTCACGAAAACCAGTGGGGAACGCGAAAATCCTTTCATACCGTATCACTTTGCCATCAATTCACCAACTAATTTGAGCGCGTCACTGTACACAGTCTTGGCGAACAAAAACTGCTTTGCTTTTGATCGACTCGAGAACCAAATTCCACCGGTAACCGACTCCAATAACAAGCCGCTGTCAGGGTGGTGCTGGAAGCTGCCCGGGCAATGTGTACCACTGCCAAGCGCCGCCAGTCTCGAAACTGGGCGCTTGGAACTGCGAGCCGAACTGGGTCCCTTGGGTTGTTTGCAAAGTCGCGCACTGGACGAATATCTTGGTTACGACTTCGCCAGTAAATTGTCAGACCAAGTCAAAGCCGGTACATTGTCAGACCAAGCAAAACGCCGCTTCAATCTATCGATGCTCCTCGAGGCAGCCGACACTCGCGATGTGCTGACTGCCGCTGGCACAACTCAAGGATACGATGCCAATCAGCTTCGCGCTTATCCGCAAGCACGCGGTTGCCCCGAAATTGGGCAGTAGCCGTGGAAGATATTTATGACAAAACGAGTAATTTCCCCTGATGTAAAAGCTGAAGAAATTGAACCACGGTTTTTCTCAACTCGGATGAAACGCATTGAGCAAGATTTAGCAGTCAGATCAGGAGGCAAATCATGAAAGTAATCGCTTTTGTAATGTTCCTCATCACCCTTTTTACCGTTGCTTACTCTGTTCCAACAAATGTCAATCCTCAAAGTGTGAAAACTCGAAACCTAAGCACAAATGTAGCGACGGTTGTCACATGGCCAGATCAATCAGCATTCTTCACAATTAATTTAGGTCATCAGACCCAAATACAATCATTTACCTCTACTTACAATGGTGGGGCTTGGACTCCAAATCAGTCGTATCTCTTAGCAACAAATTCCTCGAAAGAGTTGTGCATTTTCATTCATCCTGAAAACGCTGGGCTTGCCAGTGTCGTTCCCGGAGGTCCTGGCGGATGTAGAGATGAATTTTCTAAGGGTTATCTCGTTTCATCATTAATTTGGACGTATACGGTTTCAGCAATCGATTCATTGGCATATACTCTGTTTGGTAAAATCGACGACCTTCAAGCAAAAAACGACAAATTACAGGCTAGTTTCGACAAGGCTAAATCTGATTATGAAACGACGGTCAATAACGCTATTGATAAGTTGCAGTCTGGGGTTTTTAATAAGTCAATTCGTGAGGAGACAACTCGCGTACTGAAAGAAACATTGAAACAAACTGTCACAGATGAAGTAAAATTGCAGGTCAGTCAGTTGAAAAATGATCCTGTTTTTATTAAATCTTTAGTAGACGCGGTTCGGGAAGCAACAAAATAAGGGTTGGGTTTAAACGAGTAGTTATTCCTGATAAAAACGCTGGGGAGTAAATTGGAATTTTTGCAAACTCGGTTTAAATGTATTTTAGTCAGATTTGGGTATCAAATTTGGAGGTAAACCATGAAGATGATTCTGTCTGCTTTGCTCCTCATCACCCTATTTACCGCTGCATACTCTGTTCCAACGACTCTCAACCTCCAAGGTGTGAAATCTCGAGACTTAAGCACAACTTTGGCACAGGAGCCTGAATGGACAGATCAATCAGCATACTTCACAAGCAATGTAGGTCATGTGAAGCAAATCCAATCGTTTACCTCTACTTACGACAATGGTAGGACTTGGACTCCAAATCAGTCGTATCTCGCAGTAGCGAATTCCTCAAAGGAGTTGTGCATTTTCGTTCATCCTGAAAACGCTGGACTTGCCAGTGTTGCTCCGTGGAGTCCTGAATGTAGTCTTGGATTTAAGGGCTATCTAACTTCATCATTACTTTGGGTGTATACCGTTCCAGCAATCGATTCATTGGCAAATTCTGTGTACTTTAAAATCCGCGTTCTTCGAGATGAAAACGCTAGATTGCAGTATAATTTGGACACGACTAAGAATGCCTTTGAAACAAAGGTCGATAATGCCATTGCAAACTTACAGAGTGGTGTTTTTTCACAATCACTTCGTGATAAGACTGTCAAAGAATTGAGTGAGAAACTCCAGCCTTTGGTCGAGGCAGAGGTTTCAAGGCGGGTAACATTACTGCAATCCGATCCCGAATTTATTAAAAATGTTGCGTTGGCGGTCAAGAACCTAAAACCGTAAGGTCATCCTGAAAGGTAAGGAGTCAAAGCAACCAAAGTTACCAAGAGTCCTTCTTCTATATGCTTCTATATGTGACCAGCGCATTATTTGATTTTGAATGGGAAAATATCGGAGCGTCTTGGGAGAGGCGCAACCCTGAAACTTCGTAAAACCTTAAAACGCAAGAATCGAATTTGATTGTGTGGTGTTTGATCTTCTTCAAATTCCCTACTCGAGAATTTCGTTTCGCGCTTATAAAATACACTTTCTGGTACACCACAGGGAATTCATGCAGATGTTCGACTCGAGAATCCAATTCAAGTCTGAACGTTCAGAGAATCCAGGATATTTCGAGAAATATGTGATGGCAGATTCAAGATCATCGAGCGCTTCTTGACGAAAAGTGATCCAAAACCTCATAAGATTTGCAAACGAGATTTGACTTCTTCCCAAGGAATCAATTTCGGATTTGGATTATTTAAGCGTTTCTCGAGTTCGAGGCGATGTGATTCTGGCAATGGTAGATTGTCTGAATCTTCAAGAACGCTGTCCCATAGTGCTTGTGCAAGATCGGCGCGTTCTGAGATCGGCAGGTTTTTAAGGGTTTCCAACATGGTTGGCATGGCTGTAGTTTAGCACCAAAAAATTTAGGCTTCAACATTCACAATTTCGCTCTCTTTAGGTTTGGCTCGAGTTGCCAGACCGTATTCCACCGCGTCCACCAGCGCCTTCCAAACCGCACCAATCAAATCCAGACTGATTCCAACACAAGTCCATTCTCGAGTGCCATCGGTCACGGTGATTGCCACCCGAACCTTCAAAGGTTCACCTCGAGCTTGCACATTGCGTCCGCGAAAACCGCTCGCCTCGAGGGTTTTGGCATAATCTTGCAGACTGCTGTCTTTTGAAAGCTCGAGTGCCCGTTTTAACGCCTCGAGCAGTGCCTTAACTGGTCCTTCGGCTTCGGCGGCAACATATTCATTTTCAAGACCCACACGAACGCTTAAACTCGCCTCCACCACAGGTCGGTCGCGTCCACGAATTGCGTCAAAAATCCGCACTCGTTCTACGGACAGAATCTTTGGAAAACGCCCTGTAAGTTGTCCCAATGCCAACTCGAGGCTGGCTGG
>JANLWR010000151.1:0-5749 GCA_031364625.1 Deinococcales bacterium
AGACAAGCTTCACCCCTACCACACAGCATTTTTACGTAGGGGCGCTGCTTCTTGACCCTTAAAGCAGCACCTTACGGGCTTGGGTCGCTTCTTGACCATAAAATGCACCTAGCGGGCATGGTCGCTTGCTGCGCCTTCCAGAAATCGGGAATTCTTACAAAACGCACGAAATTCGGACTTTGCGGTTGCCCTGACCAACTCCCTTTCACAGTTGAATAACCGATTCCAATTCCGTTAGAATTGTTTTCGTCGTGAAAATTTACAAGTCTATACCCTCGAGTTTTAAAGTATGACCTCATCGGGCAACCAAGGATTGCGGGCGAATCTCGAGTTGTTCAAAAACCGAGATTTTGCGATTTTATGGGCTGGCAACACCGTTTCGGGCTTGGGTGACTCGATCTATTTTATTGCCCGCATTGCCCTCATCATCAACTTAACCGGTTCCGCCTTGGCGGCGGGCGGCATGACGGTTTTCGGTATTTTGCCCACCATTTTGATGAGTGTAACGGGTGGGGCGCTGGCAGATCGTTTTAACCGTCAAAATTTGGTGATTTGGTCCAATTTGGCTCGAGGAATATTGATGGTCGTTTTGGCTTGGTTGATTTATGCGGGTTTGGTGCAATTCTGGCATTTGTATGTTGTGGCGTTTATCAACAATTCTTTTTATGCGATTTCAAACCCTGCATTTGAAGCCATGTTGCCGAGCGTGGTGAAGACCGAACAACTCAAAAATGCCTATTCTGCGTTTAGCATTGGCACTAATTTTGCCCAAATTGCGGGTCCCGCTTTGGCGGCGCTGCTTGTGGTGATTTCAGGTACGCAAGGGGCAATGTTTTTTAATGGCTTATCGTTCTTGGTCATGATGTGCGCCTTAATGTTGATTCGTCCACACGTCAGTCAAGTGACAAAGCAACAAAAAACCGCTCAAATTTTTCAAGACATCAAAGAAGGCTGGAATTTCGTCAGACAAAACAATGCTTTGGTCACTTACATTGTGTCCACGGCTTTTATCAATTTTTTACTGCCTTCAATTATTCTGGGTGCTCCATTTTTTATCACTCGAGTCCTAAGACTTGATATTGGTTGGTACGGAGCAGTGGCTGTTGGATTTAATTTTGGAACAATCTTGGGCAGTTTAATTGCCACCATTTGGATGGTAAAACGCCGAGGGATTCTACTCATTTTGAATAATGTTTTGATTGGTGTCTTTATTTTTCTGACCTTTGGTTTTACATCTTCAATTTGGTTTGTGGTCATTGGCATGGTTTTCATTTATATTAACATCAGTCTTTTTAATGTCATTTCGCTGACCTGGGTTCAGCAAAGCAGTACCGATGAATTTAGAGGTCGGGTTTTTGGCATTTTAAGCATGATTTCTTACAGTTTGACGCCTCTTGGCTATGCGGTCATGGGATATTTACTTGATCGTTTTGACGCCAACTTGGTCATTTCCATTTCAGGACTCGGCATCGTGCTGGTTGGCATCTGGATGTATTCCAAAAAAGACATGCGCGAATTGCGCTAAAAACCTCGGGTTAAACTCTTCTCATGTCCAACTCGAGGCGAATCCTTGGCTTGATGAGCGGCACCAGCGCCGACGGTGTCGATGCCGTGTTGCTCGAGCTTCCAAATTATTTCCCAAATCTTGGCGAGAACGCTTCCCTCCCTTCGCTGGCAGACGCCGTTCCTCGCGGGCGTGTACTCGAGCACCATTACATGCCTTACCCTGACGATTTACGTGCCGTGGTGCTTGAAGCGATGCGCGGGGAATTGAAAACCAGCAGTTTGGCGCAACTGCATTTTGCTTTGGGCGAAGTTTACGCCCAGGCTGCGAAGCCATTCTCTCGCAGCGCAGGTTTGATTGCCAGTCATGGACAGACCGTGTTTCACATTCCAAGACTCGATGAAAGCAGGGGCTGGCATACTCGAGCGACCTTGCAAATCGGCGAGGCGGCATTGATTAGCGATGCCACACGTTTGCCCGTGATTTCCGATTTTCGCACGGCGGACATGGCGGCGGGAGGTCAAGCCGCGCCGCTCGTGCAATTTGCCGACCGCGTGTTCTTTGCTGAAACAGGCATCAAACGCGCCGTGCATAACCTCGGCGGGATTTCCAACCTGACGTACCTGCCTGGACTCGAGGCAGAAAAAGTCATCGCGTTCGACACTGGTCCCGCCAATTGCCTGATCGATGAAGCCGTGGGCAAACTCGGGCATCGGTACGACAAGGACGGTCTGATCGCCGCCACAGGACGCAGCGAAAACCAGTTGCTCGAGGTTTGGTTGCAAGACCCGTACTTGCGATTGCCGCCACCCAAAAGCACGGGGCGTGAAGTCTGGAATTTAGAAAAGTTACAGGGCGTGTTTGAACTCGAACCCAAAGACATGGTCTCGAGCGTGACCGCATTCTCGGCACGAACCATCACGGGTGCGTACAAACAATTTATTCTCGAGCACGGTTTGGATGAAGTGATCGTGGCTGGCGGCGGCGCGTTCAACCCAGTTTTAATGAACTTGATGCGCCAAGGCTTGGCTGGCGTACGGGTTTTAACGCTCGAGCAAAGTCAATTTGCCGAGTTTGGTTTTAACAGTTCGACCCGTGAAGCCGCCGCGTTCGCCCTGCTGGGCTACTACGCCTTTCAAGGTTGGACAAACACCCTACCGCACACCACAGGCGCGACTCGAGCGGTGATTGCTGGGAAATTAAGCCGACCATGAATTGGAACGAATTAACGCTCCACACCGTACACGATTGAGACGAATGCCGAACCCTCAAACCACAACTTGCCCTTACTGCAACTCGAGCAACCCTGTGCTCTCGAGCACTTGCGTTGTTTGCGGCTCGAGTTTGGTGGTGACAAACACTTCACTGCCCAAAGGTTTACGGTTATTCGATGGTGCATACGAACTCGAAGGCGTGCTTGGACAAGGTGGATTTGGTATCACCTACTTGGCAAAACACCCATCAACAGGCGCAAAAGTTGCCATCAAAGAGCTTTCCCCAGAACATTTGGTTCGGCGGGACTCGAGCGGAATTGTGCGCCCGCAAGCAGGGATGCAATCCGAATTTGAGAATTTAAAATTGCGTTTCAACCGCGAAGCCAAAACTTTAAAAGAGATAAAACACTTCAGCAGTACACGATTTATTGCCACTTGGGAAGAACTTGGCACAACATTTATTGCTATGGAATTTGTTGACGGAGAAACGCTCGAGGCTCGGATTGCACGTGGCGCTTTATTGAGCGAAGAAGAGGCTCAAGCTGTATTGATACCAATTCTTCAGTTGTTAACTGAAGTTCATGACAAAGGAATGTTGCACCGCGATATCAAACCCGCGAATATTATTTTGACGCCAAACGGCAGCGTGGAATTGATCGATTTTGGTTCGGTGACAAAATTTAGTGCCAATCAACGCATCAAAATCACCAGCCGATTGCTGACGCCAGCTTATGCACCGCTCGAGCAATACGGGCAAGAGGTGATGCTGACACCAAGCACAGATTTGTACGCTTTGGCTGCCACCATTTACGAAGCCATGACTGGTGTTGCCCCCGTTGCCGCTTTGGATCGCGCCAACGGCAAAAAACTCGAGCCACTGCAAAACCTTGCACGACACGTCACGCCAGAATTCTCGAGTATGGTGATGAAAGCGCTCGAGTTGCGGATGGAAGACCGATTCTCGAGTTCAGAGGAGTTTTGCAATTCATTTCAAGTGCTGCAAGAGAGTCAAACCATACAGACCAAGGGGATAAGCGCGGCAACAAAAATAAGGAGTATTCCAACTGCGATATTTTTTCTTGCTGTTGTGTTTTTTTTGATATTTTATAATAATAAAATTAGATTCAATAGAACACAACAAGAGATTGAAATTTATAGCTTGAAAATTTCCAGAGTTGCGAATAGAATTTATAATAAAAGAAAAGATGTTAGTTTATTAACACTTCAAACTGTCATTGAGCATAAATGCTTGGACTTAAAAATAAACAATGTTAAGGAATTCGTAGATATTTATCCTCAATTTGAAAATCACTTTCCAATTTTGCCAATTGAAGCCAAGATTGCTTTTTGTACTGTAACTTTGAATCAAGCAATCACAAAACCAAAAGTGAGTGTAAAAGTCTATGGCGGTATTGGTGGTCAATATTCTGGATACAGCATTGATGGTAAAGAATTTCAACAATACTAAATTTTAGGTTTTGAAACATCAATCATTGGACCTCCGCAACTGTTAAACTCGAGCCGTGGAATTGTTCTCTCTCCTTCGCCCCGAATGGCGCTTATTTTTTCTTGGCACGTTTTTTTCGTTTGTCACAGGTTTCGCCACCCCGTTGCTGCCAACAATTGTGGTTCAACCGCTTTTTAGGGATGTGATCGAAAAACAAAATTATGGTTTGATCTCGAGCGTGCTTTTTAAGGGCGCGTTGTTGCTGGTTTTGAGCATCGTTGGGTTTTACATTCAAAACACGTTGTTTGCGCTGGGTGGGGCAACATTTGCGTCTCGGGTTCGGGGCAAGGTCTTTGAATCAATGCTGGCAGCTTCGCCGCTCGAGCAACGGAACACTGGCGATGCGGGTGGGTTCTCGAGCGGGGGTCGGACGGCGCGACTGAGTTTGGACATTCGGGAGTTCGAGAATTTTTTGACATTTGAATTGCCGCTCGTGACGGGTCAAGGTTTAACAGTTGTTGTGGCATTTGCAACGTTGTTTGTGCAAAATACACGGCTGACTTTTGGTTTGTTACTGGTCATTTTGCCACTTGGTATTTTGTACGCGTTGGTGGGTAAACGCATTCAAAAAGCTTTTGAGGGCACTCAAAACGCCGCCGAACGCGCCACCAGCGCCATGAGCGAAAGTTTGGCAAAACTCGAGGTGATTAAGGCGTTTAGGCTCGAGAAAACCATGCAGCAGCGTTTTGGGGTGCAAAATGACGCGCAGACCAAAGCGACGTTAAGGCGGAGTTTCTGGTCGAACATGCACTCGCCAATTTCGCAATTGACCGTGGGTGTTGGCGTTGGCACGTTGGTCTTGTTTGCGCTGGGCGAAATTCAAAGCAAACAAATGACGGGCGCATCGCTGATTACTTACTTGACCACCATGGTCATTTTGATTGGACCGTTGCAACTCTTTGCGTATTCGTACTCGAGACTCAGCGCCATGCGAGACCCTGCCAGAAGCATTGCCGCCGCCATGCAAACCACGCCAGAACCCGAAACCGGCAAACTCGAGAAACCAATTTCTGGTTGGACTGGTGCAGTGTCGTTCGAGCAGGTCAATGCGCGTTACCCTGGCGCTGAATATCTGGCACTCGAGCAACTCAATTTGCGCCTAAAGTCTGGTGAAATGCTTGGTGTCGTTGGCGCGAGTGGTGGCGGTAAAACCACGCTGACACGCTTGTTGTTGCGCTTGCTCGAGCCTGAAACGGGTTGCATTAGGCTTGACGGTCAGAACATGCAAGATTTCACTCGGGCGGCTTCGAGGGCAGCCATTGCGCTTGTGCCGCAACAACCAGGACTGTTTGCCATGAGCATCCGCGAGAATTTACTGCTGGCAAAACCAAATGCCGACGATTCCGAACTCTGGCAGGCGATTGAACAGGCAGGTTTAAAACTCGAGATCAAACAATTGCCGGCGCAACTCGAGACGGTGCTCGGTGAGGGTGGTTCTGGACTTTCTGGGGGTCAGCAACAGCGTCTTGCCATCGCTCGGGCACTGGTTTCTGGAGCACCAATCCTCATTCTGGACGAACCAAC
>JANLWR010000190.1:0-5586 GCA_031364625.1 Deinococcales bacterium
CGGCGCTCGGTACGGGAAATTTACCACCTGCTTTAACGCCAATCATTGCCGCCAGCCACAAACCGATTGTCATTTGTACCCGCACCCACGCAGGACCGATTTTGCCCGTGTACGGTTATGAGGGTGGCGGTAAATTGCTGCTCGAGGCGGGCGCAATTCCGGCATCGCATTTAAACGCCTTCAAAGCCAGAATTTTATTGATTGTTTTGCTGGCTTTGAATTACAACCGAGACGAGATTCGCCAACATTTCGCCCTCGGTTTGCAATAGCATTCATCAGTCTCAAGGGCAGGTTTAACTACGTTCTTGGAGTTTAGACTTCTCGGGTTTTTCAACCAGACGAATTTCGGTCTGGTTGGTTCGCCACGGCAAAAGCACATCGATGGTTGTGCCGACCCCAACCTCGCTCGAGATCATGACTTGCCCTTTGTGCGCCTCGACAATCCATTTGACAATACTTAAACCCAAACCGCTGCCGCCCATTTGCCTGTCCCTGGCGGTATCAACGCGGTAAAAGCGGTCAAATAATCGTTCCAAGTGCTCCCCAGCAATGCCTGGACCGTTGTCTTTAATTCTTAACCGAATTCGTTTCTCGAGCGGCTCTTTGATGACCGCCACCAAAATATGGCTCGAGCCTGCTTTTAAAGCATTTTGCACGAGGTTGCGAATCACCTGACGAATGCGGTTTGGGTCAACAAAGGCTTTGATTTCTCGGTCGCCCTCAATCTCAATTTCGGTATCTCCAGCAATCGCCACAATCTCGAGGTGAACATCTTCGGCAAGTCCGACCAAACTGGTCTCGATTGGCTCGAGCGGAAAACCCGCATCGGCACGGGCAAGATCGAGCAGATCGCCAATCAATTTCCCGAGCCGCACAGACAGGGTTGTGATTGCCTCGAGCGACTCTTTTTGCTGATCGGTCGGGTTGGTGCGGCGCAACAAATAGCTGGCATGACCACCGATTGCCGTGACCGGCGTGCGAAGCTCGTGGCTGGCATCGGCGGTAAACCTGCGCTGGGTTTCAAAACTGTGCTCGAGCGACTCGAGCATCCCGTTTAAGGTGTGCGCCAGGTCTTGCACCTCGTCGTTTGTGCCCGGTTCGGGAACGCGCCGCGAGAGATTTGAAATGCTGACCGAACTGGCGGCGTCACGCACCGCACGAATTGGCTCGAGGGCACTGCCTGCAAGCGAATAAGATCCCAAGGCAGCCAGACCTGCGCCCGCAAAGGTCACGATCAACAAAGTACGTTGTAAGGTCGCCAGCAGTTCATCGTTGGTACTTGGGTCTCTGGCGACCAAAATGACATTGGTAATATTGGTGCCACCGTTGGCAGCCAAAACATCAGGTTCGATCAAGGCACGGATTTCAACAGGTTTGGGCGTTTCGAGCGATAAAAAACCGCGTCCCGCGAACTCCCGGTTCCTAAGTAAAACCGCGTAATCATCATCGCTCAAACGAATGTCTGCGCCCAATTGCTCGAGCGTTGGATTCATGTACCGTGCCGGTTGCAACGAGGAAAATGACTGTCGATCAATCGAATCCGGTGTGCCAAAAAAAGTTAAAACCACGGCGAAAGTTTCCTGCGAAATACTCGACCAGTCGTTGGTCAAAGCGTTGCTGATAGGATGGCGCTCTTCATTGGCTTGGTTGAGACGCCGTATCTGTTCAAGGTTGCTGTTCAAATCCGTCTCGAGATTCTGACGGATATTGCTGCTGATCTGCGAATACACCGCCACAAAGACGCCCGTTAACAGCAAAGCAATCAGGGCAGTGTAAAGCAATGTCAAACGCCAACGCAGTGTCAAAATAAACCTCGAGTTTCAATCATAAAGGGCGGACAAGCCGCCCTCCAAACCATTCCTCGAGTTTGATCATTCTTCACGCAAGACATATCCAACACCGCGCACCGTGTGAATCAAACGGCGTTCGCCGCCCTCCTCGAGTTTGCGGCGCAAATAGCCGATGTACACGTCCACGACGTTGCTGCCGCCGGTGTATTCTGGCCAGACTTTTTCTTCGATTTCAAATCTCGAGAAGACCTTGCCTGGGTTGCGGGCCAGAAGCTCGAGCAGCTCAAATTCTTTAGCCGAAAGTTCGACGCGGCGTCCGCCCCTGAAGACTTCGCGCCCGTCGAGGTTCATGACCAAGTCGGCAACGCGCACCTCGCCGGTCACGGCTGGGTTGACGCGGCGCAGGTGGGCGCGAACTCGAGCCAGCAGTTCTTCGATTGAGAATGGTTTGACCAAATAATCGTCTGCGCCGGCGTCGAGTCCTTCGACCTTGTCGCTGATCGCGTCTTTGGCGGTCAGAATCACGATGGGCGTGTTTGAGGTTTTGCGCACCCGTCTTGCGACTTCCAAGCCGTCAAGTACGGGCAACATCAGGTCCAGAATCAACAGGTCAGGGTTGACTTCCCGAAATTTTGAAAGCCCTGTCACCCCGTCAAATGCCACTTCGGTCTCATAACCTTCGGCGTTCAGCTCGAGTTCGATGAAGCGGGCAATGTCTTTTTCGTCTTCGACGACCAGCACCAGTGGTTTGCGTTCCATGACCGCATTATATGAGAACAATCATGAGAGCCAGACCATTCATCACATGAGAAGTGAACGCGTGCCTAACAATCAATCTTCACAAAAGCTTTAGAAAGTTCGTCTCAGAAACAATTCATGAGATTTGACTCGAGATTTCGAACCAAAACTCAAATTCCCAGCAAACCCCGAGCCGCCGTTTTATCAAGCTCAAGCTGAGCTTTTAACGCGTCCAAACCCGCAAATTTTTGTTCGCTGCGTAAACGCTCTAAAAAATCTACCCGAACCTCAAGACCGTACAGATCGGCATCAAAATCAAACACGAAAACCTCGAGCGATTCGGTCATGCCGTTGACCGTTGGACGCGTCCCAACGTTTGCCATGCCGCCCCGAACCACACCATCGGGTGTCTCGAGTTGCACCGCGAACACCCCAGGCGGCAGAATCTTGCCATTTGAAACAGCGATGTTGGCTGTGGGAAAACCGATCGTGCGCCCAAGTTGTTTGCCCGTCACGACCACGCCACGGGCGCTGAACGGTCTGCCCAGAAATTCCGTGGCAGTTTTCACATCGCCAAGCTCGAGCAACCCCCGAATTTTGGAGGCTTTGACCACCTCACCAGCGAACTCAAGTTGCTCGAGGGCAATTAATTCTGGGGTGATAAGCCTTAAATCGTCTAAACCCCCGCTTCGCTGCCGCCCAAAACGAAAATCATCGCCCACCACAATTACTTTAGGCTCGAGCACCCGTAAATCCTCCAAAAACGCGTCTTTGCTGCGCTGCGAAAACTCGAGCGTAAAAGGTACGGCTACAACCTCATCAACGCCGTAATACTCCAGAATCTTAAGCTTTTCTGCCAGGGTGTACAGATATTTTGAACCCTCGAGCAATACCCGCGTCGGTTGGTCGAAGGTGTAAACCACACTTGGCACATGATGCTCAAGCGCCAAAGCTTTTTGCCGTGCCAACAAAGCCTGATGCCCAAGATGCAAACCATCAAAAGAACCAATTGCCAGAATGCTGGGCGTGTGCGGACGGTCGAGGGGATTTTGGTAAACGAGCATGAAGTATTAAAACACGCAACCTCGAGTGACAACCGTAATTTGAACAGAAAAAAAGAGCAATTGGAATAAATCCCAACTGCTCTTCACGCCTTAGACAAGATCAAGTCTTGTCTAAGGCAAAATATTAGTCGCGCCCATCAATCAGCGAACACGCGTGCCAGTAAGCATCGTCGTGGTCAAGGCTGAAAAAACGTGGCACAGTTTCGTCGTTCACGTACACAAGATTGTATCCTTCAACGGATACAGCCATGTAAACATAAATTTCGGAGTTTTTACTTTGTCGGTACAACTCGAGATTGTAAGAAACCTCGAGGAGCACAGTTGAACCAGTTGGCTCATTCACATAACAAACCGAGTTCAAAAATTGAATTTCGGCGTCTGTCAACGGCTCACCGATCCAAACCGTACTGGTTACTTGGATTAAACCAAGGTATAGATTCGACATTGCGTATCTCCGTAAACCACAAAATTAGCGGTGGTACGCGGTCACAAAATTGGTAAACCGATTTTGAAACTAAATCAAGATTATGACTCTCGAGGTTGCAAACACGGTAAAAGCGAACATTTAAGAGATCGTTTGGCATCAAAAAAAAGCAATCGGAATTAACCAATTGCTCCAAGGTTTAAAAATCGGCAAATCAACAGGTTAAAAACGCAGAGGCTCGAGATTTTAGATACGCCAACATCGTTTGAATTGATTGGGTTTTAAAAATCTCTCCCTTAATCCGAACCACGTATGTGTTTGCGTCCAAGCGAACATCGGGAATGTAATACCAGCCGTTTTTTTGTTTTAATTTTTGCAATTCAAAAACAGACAATCCTGTTCCAAATTGAGGTCGGCAATTGAGGTCAAAAAAGTGAAGGCTTTCGGTTCGGACTTTATGGTGATTTTTGGTTGCACCAAACATTGCGAATACGCTCAAAATTGTTTCCATAAAAATACTCCTATCAACACTCGAGAGGCTTTTTGCCGAAATCGAAAACCGCAAAAGGTATTGTTGAACTGACCGAAGTTTACGAGGCTCAAAGGGTTACAAACGGCAAAACTTCGCTTTTTAACTTGCAAATCTGAAATGCAAAAAAAGGCAATTGGCTTAAATCCAATTGCCCGATACGCAAGTTGCACAACTGATTTACCAGTTAGGCAAGTAAAAAATGTTTTTAAACCTAAAAACTTGAGAAGGGCAAAACTTAACATTAAAACTGCAACTCGATATTCAAAACCAGAAATAAGCTCGAGTAAACCAGTGTTGCTCGAGCTTTAGGTCTAAGTTTATCGTTACAACCTCGGCATTTTACCGCCGAACAAATTCGCCAGACCGCGACCTTTCGCGCCTTTCATCTGGCGCATCATGTCTTTCATCTGTTCGTGCATTTTGACCAATCGGTTGAGTTCCTGGACGGTCACGCCCGAACCCGTCGCAATGCGGCGGCGACGCTGACCGTCAATCACTTTCGGGTTGCGGCGCTCCCGCAACGTCATGCTCGAGATCATGGCTTCAATGCGTTTGAACTGTTTTTCGTCCACGTTGACATCGTCGGGCAGGGCGCGTGAAAGTCCTGGAATCATTTTGACGATATCACCAATCGAACCCATTCGTTGAATGGATTTCAGTTGCTCGAGCAAGTCTTCAAAATCAAAATCGCCAGGCTTTTTGGGGGCGAAAGCTTTGATGTCGGCTTGTTGGGCGCGTTCAATCAATGTTAGAACATCGCCCATGCCGAGGATTCGCTGCGCGATACGGTCTGGGTAAAACGGCTCGAGTCCAGCAATTTTTTCGGACACGCCCGCAAACAAGATTGGCTTGCCCGTCACACTTCTTGCCGACAGCGCCGCGCCACCTCGAGCGTCACCGTCGAGTTTGGTCATGATTAAACCAGACACGCCAATGCGTTCATCGAAGGCTTTGGAAACGTTCAATGCTTCCTGTCCCGTCATGGCATCGACCACCAGGAAGGTCTCAGATGGTGCTAGCTGCCCTTTGAGGTCTGCC
>JANLWR010000191.1:0-2808 GCA_031364625.1 Deinococcales bacterium
CGCCATGTCCTGAGCGCCCAGTTTTGCCGCCGCAACCACATCCTCGAGCTGCAAATCTGGGAAAACATTTTTCACCAATTCCATCGCATTCTCGAGCAACATGCCAGTTGGCTCATTGTCCTCGTCATGAACGATCACACCACCGTGCGGATTTGGCGTACCCGAGTGGATTCCAGCAATCTGAAGCGCGAGCGAATTGCACCACAAGCCGTGCCCGTCACGAGACCACAACGCCACAGGATTGTTGGGCGAAACACCATCGAGGTCTGATGCCGTTGGGTAGTCGGTCACACCCCACACACTGCGATCAAAACCATTGCCAAAAATCCAATCGCCCGCAGGCACTCGAGCGGCACGTTCCGCCACCCGAGAAACAGCCTCCGATACACTGCGCGTATCCTCGAGTTTAACGTTTTGCAAACTGAAACCGTACCCGACCAGATGAATGTGCGCATCGGTCAAGCCTGGGGTCAAGAATAAATCACGAAAATCCAGAACCTCCGCTTTGGGCGCAAGCGCCAGCAATTCCTCGAGTGAACCGAGCGCCTGAACCCGATTTTCAATCACAAGCACCCCCGAGGCTCGAGGGTGCGAAGTACGGAGCGTGATGATGCTAGACAGAATAATCTTGGCGTGCATGAAAAAAGTTTACTCGAGAATTACATTGCAGCAACGACTTTGATCGAACCTGACATTGAAGGACCATGAATTTGACATTGGTACTCGAGCGTTTTGCCCACGTCTGCTGCCACGGCTGCAAACGTAAAATCGGCGGTTTTGGTATCCGTGACCAACGGCGTGCTTCCCTTCGCCACCAATGGATGCGCCGTCAGGGCTTCAATGATTACACTCGAGCCAACTTTTAACTGGCAAGCCGAAACTGAATACGCAAATCCAACAACCGTAATTTTGGCAGGACAATCGGATAAACCGCCAGGGGGAGGTTGAGTTCCACCATTGCAAGCCACAAAACCCAGAACGCCAACCAGCGCCACTGTACCCAACAATAACTTGACCATTGATTTCCTCCGAGGTTTCAGTCTAACGCAAGATTTGCAAAAAACCATTCAAGTTCTTCATTGTCACACCATGCCAGAGCCACCTTGGAATCCACGCCGTGCAAAATGGCGTTCTGCTCGAATTTTCGTCCCAACTCGAGCACAACTGCCAATGGTGCGTCAAAAACAACAAAACCATCCTCACGCCAGGAATGGTCGGCTTGTTCGCCGTAACTCCAGTCATGTTCAAAACCCAATTTTTCAATCTCGAGTTTCATATCTGCGTTACGAACCGCATTTTCATGGTCAGCCAACTGTTGACTGAATGGATTTGCGGCGGTCAGCACGCTAAAACGCCGATTTACAAAAAGTTCCAAACCATGATCTTGGCTTGAAAGGGTAAAGCGGTGAACTGCCGTGTTGTACACCGTCTCAAAGTACGCCATCCTAAAATCTCGAGAATTCACAAATCAAATAGTACACTTTAAAAATGATCTCGAGCGTGCTGGCATTGGTTGTCGCCTATCTGATTGGTGCGGTCTCCCCTAGCGTCATTTACTCGAGGGCAAAAGGTCATGACGTGCGCGACAACGATTTTGCTGGAACGAGCGGCATGATGCGCCAATTTGGTGTGGCTGTCGGAATTGGAATCATGCTGGTAGACATTCTCAAAGGTGCGCTGGCTGTATTTGTGGCATCACTTATCTCGAGCGAGGTGTTGTGGTTTGCTCCTGTGGCTGCCACATTGGGGCATTGCTACCCAATCTGGCACGGTTTTAAAGGTGGTCAAGGCATTGCGCCAGCGTGTGGGGCTTTAACAGTTTGCTCGAGCTTGATTGGGCTTGCCACGATGGCTCTTGGAGCTTTTTTTGTTGCTGTGCACCGAATATTAAAACTAAAGAGATTTGTTCGGCTTGGCGCAGTTCCTTTTAGCGCCATTTTGACGCTATCCATCGTGGCTGTGCTGATTTCAAAATTCGAGGATGGCACGGCGTTAACAGGATTTTTACTGATGTTGGCAGTCCTGCTGGCTCGAGGGGCGCAAGTTTTACTGACACCAAAACCTGGTCGATAATCCGTACTCGAGCATTCCAAAAACAGGTATGATACCGCCATCAAAAAAGGAGGCGTTCATGCTTGAATCCACAATGATGGATTACCCACTCACCATTCCACTCATGCTCGAGCGAGCAAAACAATTATTCCCACACGTTGAGGTTGTGTCACTGCTGCCAGGAGCACCAAATCCTGAGACGAAAATGCCGACACCATTCGAGCACCGCACGAATTACGGTGAGATTCACACCAGGGTGATGAAACTTTGCAACGCCCTGGTGGACGCTGGCGTGCAATCGGGCGACCGGGTTGCGACAATGGCGCTGAACAGCTTTAGACACCTCGAGCTTTATTTTGCCGTGCCGAGCGTCGGTGCGGTTTGCCACATGATCAACATTCGGCTACCACCCGAGCAGATTGGGTACATCATCAACCATGCCCAGGACAAAGTTTTATTTATCGACAACGTTTTTGCCGCACAGTTGCCCATGATTTTGCAGCATTGCCCGAGCATTCAAAAAGTGATTGTCATGGGTCAAGTGCCTGGCGGCGTTCCCGTTGGCGTTCATGATTACGAGGACTTTATCCGCGATCAACCCGTGACGTTTAGCTACCCAGACATTGACGAGCGCCAAGCTTCGGGCATGTGCTACACCTCTGGCACGACCGGCAACCCCAAAGGCGTGTTGTATTCGCACCGTGGGATCGTGCTTCATAGCCTCGCCAGTCTGGGCGCAGATTTGCTGGGCGTCTC
>JANLWR010000247.1:0-2777 GCA_031364625.1 Deinococcales bacterium
TTCAGTGGCTTTTTTGAGCGCCGTTAGAAATTGCTCGAGGAACGTTCCACCTTCTGAAAGCTCGAATCTTAAACCGCCAAGGTAGTTGTAAAACAACGGACGGACAAATGCCTTTTCGGAAAAAATGGTTTCAATGCTGGATCGAAGGCTCATGGCTCGAGTTTAAGGCTTTTGGTTGATGATTGCATTGGCACAATCACGTATTTGACTTTTTGAGAAATACTCAAACCCCTTAAATCACATCCCGAATCGAAACCTGTTCCGCTCGAGCTTGAAGTTCTACTTTCAACAACGCATTCACGGGTTTCTCGAGCATCGGGTCAAACTCGAGAATTTGTTTTGCCAGGTTTCGGGCTTGTTCAATGATTTCGGTATCCCTTGTCAAATCACCTAACTTCAAATCTGGCATTCCGCTTTGCCGTGTGCCGCGCAGTTCGCCGGGTCCACGAAGGCGTAAATCGGCTTCGGCAATTTTAAAACCGTCGGTTGTGCTTTCAATGACCTTTAAGCGTTCTTTGGTTTTTTTGCTGTGGTCGCCGGCAATCAAAACGCAATAACTTTGCTTGTCACCACGTCCGACCCGTCCGCGAAGTTGATGCAGTTGCGACAATCCGAAACGTTCGGCATTTTCGATTACCATGATGCTGGCGTTGGGCACGTCCACGCCGACTTCAATCACGGTGGTGCTGACCAGCAGATTGAACTCTTGAGCACGAAAACGGTTCATGATGGCGTCTTTTTCGCTCGGGTGCATTTTGCCGTGCAAGAGTTCAACTCGAGCGTCGGGCAGAATCTGTTTGAGGTCTTCGGAGAGTTGCGTGGCTGCCAAAATCTCGGTCATTTTTTCGGATTCTTCAATAAGCGGCGCGACCACGAAAGCCTGTCGTCCCTCGAGAATCTGTTTCATCACAAAACTGTAGGCTTGACGGCGGTGCGTGTCCATCAAGAGTTTGGTTTGAATCGGCGTGCGACCTGGCGGCAGTTCGTCAATCGTGGTTAGCTCGAGGTCGCCGTAAGCGGTCAGCGCGAGGCTGCGCGGGATGGGCGTGGCGCTCATCACGATCACGTCAGGACGGTTGGCTAAGAGGGCGCGGCGCTGTTGCACCCCAAAGCGGTGCTCCTCGTCCACCACAGCCAGCCCAAGCCGTGCAAATTCGACACCTTCTTGAATCAGTGCCGACGTGCCCACGATCACATCAACCTCGCCTTTTTTGATGCGCCCTCGAGCCTCGAGTCGTTCTTTGCCCGTCATCGCGCCAATTAATAATTCGACCCGAACCCCGAGCGGGTACAAGTATTTGGTCAAACTCGAGAAATGCTGTCTTGCCAGAATTTCGGTCGGAGCCATCAACGCGCCCTGAAAACCATCTCGAGTCGCCAGGTAAAGCGCACTGGCGGCAACGGCGGTTTTGCCAGATCCGACATCGCCCTGAATCAGTCGCGCCATCTGTTTGGGTTCGCGCATGTCGGTCGCAATCTCGAGAATCGCGCGGCGTTGAGCGTTTGTGAATTTGAACGGTAGCATCCGTTCAAACTCGAGCATGTGCTCGTCCAGCGCTCGGAATTGCTTGCCCTCCAAACTGCTGCCGCCCTGCAAGAGCATCCGAAGCTCGAGAAATAAATATTCGTCAAACTTCAGGCGCTCCAGGGCGGTTTCAAGTTCCTCGAGTTCGCTGGGATTGTGCGCTTCACGCAATGCCTGGCTGTAAGGCATGACTTTGTACAAGCCGCGCTGTTGGCTGGTTAAAAAATCTGCGGGTTCGGGCAGGGCGTCGAACAATTGCCGTGCGACTTTGCGAATGAAGGCTTGAGAGATGCCCTCGGTGGTGTGATACACGCCGATGATGCGGTCGGTGCTGAAACTCTCGCCGCCCTCGTCGTCATTCTCGAAATATTCGACGGCTAGCTCGAGTTTGCGCCCGAAACGTTTGGCTTTGCCCGTGATAATCAGGCGGTTGCCCTCCTTCAACTGCCCTTCGACCCAAGGTTGATTGAACCAGGTTGCCGAGAGCACATTGCCGAATTCGTCGCGCAAAGTGGCTTTTAAAATCAACATGCCTTTGCGCGGCGAGTGACGGGTTTTGTCCGTGACTGCGCCGACCACGGTCACTCGAGCGCCGTCTTCTATCGTGTGAAAACCTGGCAGTCGGCGGCGGTCTTCGTAACGTCTGGGGTAATTGTGATACATGTCGCGCAAGGTTTTAATGCCAAGTCGAGCCAGTTTCTTTGGCGCACTCGGCGCTATTGGCAAACGTGTGATTTCCGAATCGGGCGTTAACGTCGTGTGTTCAAGCCGTGGAAGCTCGAGTTTTTTGGTTGGTACAGGTTTGGAATTTGAGATTGGTTTTCGTTCTGCCTCGAGCAAATCAAGCGCTGTTTTTAAATTTTCTGCGCGTTCCTCGAGGCTCATGATGCCGTAACCATCCAGCACTTCACGCACCTTTGGGAACGGTTGCGCAACGTTGTTCAAAAGCGCCTCGAGTCCCGCCGTGACCACACGGTTCTGACAACCCATCGCAAGTTCTCGCTCGAGGGGTTTCATCAGTCGTTCGCGCAGTTCATCACGGGTGGGCACAGACTCAGTTTACCTTGAATTGCCGACAAATCGTAGGGGCGAACCTTGCGACAAAGCCCGTCAGGTGCATCTTTTTGTCAAGAAGTGTTCGCCCACTGTGGCACAACCATTTTTCATATTTTACACTCAAAGGCTCGGTATATTCACCCCGTACTCGAGTTGCGAAATGCTTGATCTTCCTGCGGGGGTCGCTCGAGCGCCA
>JANLWR010000265.1:0-1970 GCA_031364625.1 Deinococcales bacterium
ACAATTAAGCTGACGATTGGAAACATGCTGGCTGCCACAATGACAATGCTGATGACGCGGCGATAGCGCAATCTCAAACGTGCCAAAGCATAGGCAGCAAAGGCGGCTATCGTCACGCATAAAATGGTGGACAGGCTCGAGATGACCAATGAATTCAGAAAAAAACGTGCGAACGGTTGCGCCCGAAAGACCTGAACATAATTGCCAAAATCTGCGTTTAGCGGGAAATAAGTGATTGGCACTTGGGTTAACTCGAGTTCGTTTTTGATGCTGGTCAGAAAAATCCAGACGAGCGGATAAACGCCGTTGACCACAAGCACCAGCAAAGCAACCACGATCATGATTTTTTGCCAGAGGGTCTTGTCGCGCACCTGGGTGTTCATGATTCCTCCGGACGGATAAACCGCAAGTAAATCACGGTAATGATCAAGGACAGTGCAAATAGTCCGAGGCTAACGGTTGAACCGTAACCAAAATCGGTAAATTCAACGGTTTGTTTTTGCACGTACACGCCCAAAGTCTCGAGCGACTGACTCGCGCCAGCGCTCATGAAGGCGTACGGAATGTCAAAAACTTGAAGTGCCGAGAGTGTTCTGAAAATCAGTGCCACCGCAATGGCTGGGCGCAACAATGGCAATGTGATGCGCCAAAAGACTTGGGTGCTGGTTGCGCCGTCCACCTGCGCCGCCTCGGAAAGCTCGAGCGGAATACTCTGCAAACCGCCAAGTAAGATTAACGCCACAAAGCTCGAGGTTTTCCAGATGACGGTCAGCACGAGTGCGACGGTGGCAGAATCGGGACGGATCAACCAGTAAATTCGCTCGAAACCCAAACGTACCAGAATGTCATTGAAGACACCGTACTGCGAATTGAACATCCAGGCGAACATCGTGCCAGTGATAATTTGCGGCATCGCCCAGGGCAGCAGCAACGCGACCCGAACCAACCAACGCCAACCAGTTTCGAGGTTTGCTAACAAGGCAAGCGGCAAACCGACCAAGAACGAGCCTGTCACGGTCAAAAAACCAAACCAGATCGTGCGGGTGAAATCATCCAGAAAGCGTTTGTCGGAAAACAAACGGGCAAAGTTTTCAAAACTGGTCGTGACAATGCTCGGCTCGAGCGTGTTCTGAACCCGCAGTGACATCAAAAACACGTTCAGCATGGGGTACAACATGATTCCAGCCAGCAAGATTGCGCTGGGGGCAAGCAGCAAGATTGCCAGTTCGGAATCTTTAAGATTCCCCTTAGTCAATCTTGCTAAAAATGTTGCGCCCCGAGTTTGACTGCGGGGCGCGGTTTCGAGTCCTGATTGACGCACAATGACCTCTTCATTGGGGGTGGATGGTCATCCACCCTCGAGACTCAAAAATTACTTTAGAACGCCTTCCAAGCCGCTCTGCATGTCTTTGAGCGCCTGGTCGGTGGTTTTTGCTCCGCTGACCACAGCATTGAGATTGGTGCGGATGATCTCTGAGACTTTTGGATAGTTTGCGGTGACCGGACGCGGCTTGGCTCGCAAAATCACGGGGTACAAAGCGGTGTAATGCGGGTTGGCTTTCAGGACTGCGTTGTTGTTGTACAAGGCTTTACGAACTGGTAAAAAGCCGCCCTTAACCGAAAGCTCGGCTTGGGCGTCAGAACTTGACATGAACTTAATCAGTTTAAAGGTGGCTTCCTTGTTCTTCGAGAAGCTGCTGAGACCCCATTGCCAACCGCCCTGACAATTGGCGCTGGAGGCGTTAATTCCCGCAAAGGTCGGCAATTTTGCCACGCCGATCAAACCCTTGACCTTGGTTGGGTCTGGGCTGCTGCCCTGAAAGTGCGCCCAGGCGTACGCCCAGTTCAGACCGAACACGGCATTGCCTGCCTGCATGACTTTTCTCGATTCATCGGTACGGGTTTCTGCCATTGAAAGCGGGCTGACTTTGGAAACGTTGATCGCGCCCACCCACAAATTTAAGGCTTTG
>JANLWR010000267.1:0-6025 GCA_031364625.1 Deinococcales bacterium
GAATGGCACAAGCTCGAGGGTATCAGAATCGTGCTGCAAACACTGAAGAACATACTGTGCTAAACCAGTGGCTGAAACACGTACTGGAATTTCACAGGTCAGAAAACACGGGTATCTGGAGTGACGAACTCGAGTAACTTAAATTGCAAAGACGCACCGCAACAATTAATTTGACCTCTTCGCACCTCAAATTGACAATATTGTTTAATTGCATGTCCAGTGTGTGCTAGACGCGATTTTTGCGACTCAAATCGCTTAAGGTATCGTGTTGAGGGTTCATGCGTCGAAATAAATCGTGTGTGTGCCACACGTACTTACCAAGTTCTCTTGGACAAGTATAAAATATGCTTTGAAAAAACCAGTAAACTTGGACGATGAGCAACAATCAAAGCCAGAAAACTGGTTTTGATGTGCAAAATTGTCAGAGAACTGACAGATATCAACAATTGGAAAGCCAGAGAACTGACAATAGACTCATGTCTAAATTTAAGATACCAGAAAACTCTTTCCCTCAAACCACTGTCACCGTCAATTCAATCTCGAGGTTTTCCAAGCTCTGACTGCTTGACCCAAACGCTCGATCACATGAGCACGATCACCCAACAAGTACGCCAACGCCCAAGCCTTCACGTACTCTTGGAAGTCAGAAACGATTCCCGATTCCAATTGCATAGAATCTCGGGATAGAAGCCCTGTACTAGCTGCTCTGATAAGTGGTTCAAGCTCTCGCGGCAATGCTGGAATCATTCGTCCCTCGAGCAATGCCATGAGTTCTGGTTTGCAGGATTGCAGTGCTGGTACAAGTTCGCTGGGTACTCGAGACGCAGGTTTAAGCTCGAGTATGCCGTCAACGGTTGCAATGTGGGTCACACCTGCTGCTGCAAGTTCTCGAATCAAATCAAGGGCGGTCATAGGCGCATCACATCCTCGATTGTTTCAAGTTTAGGAAATTGCGCTTCACTGGTTACTGTGGTTGGAATAAAACCCCCGAAACCCCCAGAAATCCCCGTAGCGTCTGTGCTTGACGGCATTCTCGTTACGGGGTTTTCTACGGGATTTCTGGTTTGGTCTGTAGAAACCCCCGTAAAGTCGTTTGTTTGGTCACGGGGGTTTTGTTCGGGGTTACGGGGGTTTACACGGGGGTTTTCAGACATAAACCCCCGTAAAGATTCATCGTCATACACGCTTGAATCGTTCATTACGGGGGTTTCGGGGGTTTTATTTGAATTGTTACCCCCAGTTCGTTCAATTCTGTAAGCATTCGACTTGCTCACACTGTCAATACCCGCACTTCGCAAACGATAACCGGCAAAGACACGATCACGATTCTTGGTCATGGCACGTCCTACACGTTGCAACGCTCCCACGCCTTCACGTCCTCCCCAAATATCCAAAAGCAATTGATGTTGTTTGGCAACAGCAAAGAAATCTTTGGCTGTAAAACTTCGCCCTTCACGCTCGAGGTACAAAGTTTTCAGTACCGCGCCCCATTCCTCGGGTTCGTGGTTGCTGTCCGTGTACAGGTACTCTCGAGCCTCGAGCAAGCCGTGAATGCCTGCCACCTCGAGAATCCCGCCCATGACTGCACACCAGGCTTCGTATGTTCCCAGTTTTTCCCGACCCACTGGACAGCCTTGTGCCTTCCAAGCTTCAACAATCGACAAGCAAGCACTGACAAGGGCTGTACGGTTGTCTGACACCCAAGCCCGAAGGTCAGGGTGTCTGAATCCATCTCGAGCTTCGGGGCGTTCCATTTGCGGGTCAAGCCGTATGGGGATGATTCTTCGGGGCATGTCATCGTCAAGCGTGACGTTGTTCCCCGTTGCGATCCAAGTGGCATCATTCGGGACTTGCACCATTTGAGAACGTCCCAAGATTCGACCCTTCCATTGACGGGCAGTCAATGCGGCTGCCAAAGCCTCACCCTCGAGCGTGATGACATTATCCAAGAGCAAAACTCGAGCACCGTCAAGCAAGGCGGCTGTAATGCGTTTCTCAAGTTCTGCCCCGTCTTTCGGGAGGAACATCACGCCAGCAACACCACCCGAGGCAATGATGTTGACCACATCGGACAGCAAGCCCTTACCAGTGCCTCGAGTGGGGGCTTCGATCAAATACAACGGGGTCGCGCCGTGAATCATGTTTCGGATAAAAGGCTGTAACAGCAACGCCACGGCATGAGCACGTCCCGCTCGAGCATCAGCGAAGGGAAAATCCCCTAAACAATCCTCGAGCAATAACGCTCGAGCGTCTGAGAGTGGCATGTCACAGCGCACACCTTGCAAGTTCTCGAGTCGAAGGTAAAAGCCTGTCTCTTGATTGAAACCGTCTTGCATGACCAAAGTGCGATTTGGTGCATAAATTGGTGTTTGTGCCAGCGCCTCGAGCTTTGGAAAGGGTAGCAAGGGTTGACTGAGAATATCGGCGGGTAGGTCGTTTGGCACTCGAGCGGGCAAAGCTTCCTCATTGGTTACGACTTTTCCAGCATTGTCTTTTAAGGGCTTGCCGTCCTCATCTTTCACTGCTCGAGGTTCAATCTTGCAAAAGTTCGCGGTGCGCTCGAGGATGCTTTTGAGACTCACGTGTGTCAGTGATTCGGCTTTGAGTACGGTGTTCGGTGTGACCCGCACCAGGGCTTCACCACGATAAAACAAGGTCGTTGGATTGTTGGCTTTTTGAAGGGCTTGTACAGCGTCGCTCGAGATGTCCCGAAGGTATCGGTTGTTGACTGCAATTTCTGGCAAGCCGTCGCCACTTTCGGGTTTTGCTTTCTTGCTCGAGTCTTTACCGTCACGTATTTTTGTCCAAACTTCAGGCAAGGGCTTCTTACCCACCTCGCTCAAATCTCGAGGCTCGAGCTTGCCAGCTTCAAGACCTGAGCGGATTGAAGCGGCTGCCTTGGGATCAGGTTTTGCCCAAGTGTTTATAACTTGCTCGAGTGCATCCCGAACCTCTGATTCTGAAATCACGCCAACCCCAACAAATTGACCAAGTGCGAACGCACTTTTGTTTATTTGATCGTTACCCATGCCTTCGGGTGCATTTCTAAGAGTGTTGCATTCGTTCTTGAGTGCCGCGAGGACGTACTTTCGGATTGCATCATCATTTGAAGGCACATCATCTTTAGCTCGAGTCGCAGTCTTGCTGATAGACACGGGCTTTGGGATAATTTGGACTTTTTGGTTGAATTGCTCGAGAAGCATCCGTAATGCCTCAGAATTCGGCTCGAGATTGTTTGAGGATTCTAACTCCCATTGGTATGTGTTCCCGCTTGGGTGAGCACTTGGGGGCAGCACAATGTACCCACCCTCGCCTCGCACATCGCCAACATGGACACCTTGAAGCTCGAGGGGTTTGTTGCGTTCACCACTTGAGGCGAAGAACAGATGCACTCCACCGCCGCCGCTTCGTGCTCGAGGTACAGATTTGGCAAGCTCGAGAATCGCCTGCACTTCTGGAAGCTCGAGACTGCCTTGCTCGAAATCAAGCACGGTCACATTAGAAACAGCACCGCACACCACTGCCAGACCCTTCACTGCTCGAGACGTGAAATAGCCTTTTGCTTGTTCTGTGGTCATGACCCGAGACTGCCAAGCTTTCCAAGACCCGATAGGCTTCTTATCGTCACCTACTGGAATAACAGACCACGGCTGTACTTGCTCGAGATACCTCAGTGCTTCGTTTAAGATGGTTTCGTGTGGTAAAACCAAAGGGGATTGAGAATCGCCTGAACCGCTCCTGGCAGCGCGGTTCATTTTTGTACCTCGCCAGCGAGTTGTTTTGCTTCCCAACGCTCGAGTGCTTCAAGTGGAATTCGCAAAACTGGTCGTTTTTGGCTGCCAAATTTCAAGAATGGAAAATCACCACGTTTGATTAGGTTGTAAACAAAATTTTGATGTACTCCCCAACGTTTCGCCACCTCTGGGACACCCAAAAATCGCACTTCGTGATCTGTGTGCGAATTCACTTCGCACCTCGAGTATGTCTGTAATTCCGAGTTGCTTGTGATTCGTATTTGCCTTCAAGCGTGGCAACCCATTTTTCAAAACTTTCGCTCCGAAGCAGAATCTTTCGACCAATCATCACACATGGCAAACTTCCGTTGTGGATTGCTTTTCTTATTGTCCCCTGACCAATCTTGCTTTTTTTGCTAAAAGCAAGAATTGATCCCGAAATTCCCAGTTCACTTGTGGCTTTCTCTTTTGATTTCATATCATCACACCTCGTTTCATATGGTGCTTTTCATTATGAAATCGCCTTGCGGTGAGGAAACCAAAACAGCGCCATTTTTAAAATATGATTAAATTATGAGAACTGAATCACGCTGTCCCAAACAACACATTGATACAAATTTGCGTTAATTAAGCATCCTACGAATAGATATGCGTGTGAGACAGTTGAAATCCAGCAATTTCTATCAAACAGACATTCTGTTAAAAACAGAATGCCCGATGTGGTTGAAAGCCTGGCGACACAAAGATTAAGATTGTTGCATCAGATGATACCCCCTGTCACCAGAGTTATACTCAGTCGCCGTTTGGTAGGTTATTTCAACCATATTTCAAGTCTCAATTCGGCACTCGAGTTTGCGAGTTTGTCATCTAACGAAAACTCACAGGGATTGTCACGCAAGGCTTCATCTAAAACAGAGGCTCGTAGATTTCAACGCCTTTTTCAAAAAACTGATTGGGATCAAGAAGGTGTTTTGATCGAAGCCCGCAAGTTGATTTTTGAGCGCTTGGGGCGTTCTGGAGTTTTTGTACCAAGTGAGCGTGATGTGGACGCGTTCTCTTACGAGGTAGGGAGCATTCAAACATACGCCTCACTAAAGCGAAAACAGTCTGGCAAACTCAATACTCCTAAATACAAAACCTGCACCATACTCCTTACTTATGTCAGTGAACATGGTGCGGCAGTCATAAATGGTGGTTTGTACTTTAACAAAAAATGGACCGAAGGACGGATGGCACGAGAACGCCGTAAGAACGCAGGTCTTCCAATATCAGGACTCAAACGAGATGAGCCTTGGGATATCAAAATAAATTTAATTAACGAGGCAAAAAAAGGTTCAGAATGGCAAAAAACTCGAGTTATTGGATATTTTAGCTATTCTCTTCCCGCTTCTTGGGAGAGAATAACTTCAGGAATGTTAAATGAAACAATCGAAAAATACATTCGATTGTTTGGTTATACAAATGAAGAGTTAGATCGCTTCAGAAAGTATTCTTCAAAAGCCTCAGTGTTAGGGGAAATTGTAACGTTGGAAATAGCAGCAACTCACGCGAAAACCATTCAAGTTTGGAGACGGGCTTTGGCTCTTATTGTCTTAGGGCAAGCAATCAAGCTCTATTCTTGAGACATGCGGAACAGATGCGGAACGGATCAAGTGAAGTCAGTATAAAAGAAGTGACAAAATGCAATACCCGAGACGGAAAAACAACGTCTCTAACGAATTTCAAGAGAAAATCAGTGAAGTTAAGTGAAGTCGGTAAGTACGTCAATATCGAAATGGCATTCAGAAGGTCAGCGGTTCGAACCCGCTCAGCTCCACCAAACAAAACCCCGCCGTGAGCGGGGTTCTTGCATTTAAGGTTTTTGTTTTGCCGCTCGAGAATCCCTCAAATGCGAAACGTCATCTTTGCCGCCGCCGCTCGAGGACGACTTACCAGCTAGTCGGGCAAGTTCAGAGCTACCGCGTTTTGGTCATCAAAGGTAGACCTTTAAATGATCCTCGAGCGTGTCCTCACTTTTAACAGACCATCTCGAGCGATACGCCCACAAGACTTCAAACCGTCAATTCTATTTGGCGCAGGTTAAATCAACACGAAAAGCGGCATCTTTCGCCAGTGGCGCTTTGTCAGAATTGTTCGCAGCCGTCATCGCCCACAAGAATTTCGTGGGTTTGTCGCTGTCCGAATCGGCAGCAAACTCGAGCGTGGTCACCACCCCAGCACCGGGCGCTAAATCTTTCAGGATCAGGTTGTCTTGGGCTTGCAACATGGCGGTGTTTCCCATGTTTAAAGTA
>JANLWR010000284.1:0-2810 GCA_031364625.1 Deinococcales bacterium
CTCCCCTTGGGTGTGACATAACGTAACCTGTACGCACCAGTGTCTACCGAGAGATTGCAGCCAGCCCAAGCATCCAAGTCAAGGTTGCTTTCGCTCACATCCTCGAGGTTCCAGAGAAGTTGTCCTTCGAGGTCATGCAGACTCAACTCTTGCAATGGATGGACTTGTCTCTTTTGTGGTTGGGGGCTGGGCGGCGAGAACTGGCGTGCGAACACAAACACCTGACTCCCTTCGCCGTGGGAGGCGTGTAGCTTTGTACTCAGTTGATGTGCTGCCTCCTGATGGTACTCATGACTCTGAGCAGTGTTCTCGAGTGGCGCGGCAGAACCAAACATTAAGTGCGGAATCACAATCGAATTGTTTTGCCCTGGCATCACCTCGATAATCTGTTCCCAGACCCCATTCCCTGCCATTGCCCGCGCTTCGTAAAGCCCTGGTAGAAGCGATCCCTGTACAACCCCTAAACCGTTTAAAGCCACATTCAAGTTGCCATCCAAGAGTGTGATCTCGGCTGCTTGATCTTCGGCTTCCAACTTAAAAAAGACCTCATCCGAATTCGACATTCACACCTCCTGGCTGGGGAACCTTGAACTTTGCTCTCAGATCACCGATCAACACCTGATACAAGCCTTTGCGTAGCTTTTTTTCCAAAAGAGCTGGGGCTGAATCCACCACAATCTCGTCATCAAAACTGACTTGAATTACAACCCGCTGTCCTACCAGGTTGTCTGGAATATGAATCCGAACTGCGTATTCTGGAGGGGATATTTGCGTGATTACGAAAGGGTCGTCGGGTTGTATGACGGGTTTGAGACCTGTTTGTGCATCCGCACGAGCTTCAGGGGACATGTATTCCCACGTGTTTTGCTCGAGCCACTCTCTAAGGGTCTTTGTGGTGATCTGTCCGTCCTGATCGGCTGCCTTGCCGCGTAAGCCATCCAAAAGAGCACTGGTAAAGGCTCCGTAAATTTTTCCTGTTTCATCAGCAGGGCGATTTCGAGTAAGTAAGCCCCACTGCGTTGCTCGCGCAAAGAATCGCTTTTTATTAATAAAAGTAGGGTCGATGACATAATTCCAAGGTTGGTGGAGTCCTGGCAACTCTAAAGGTAGACGACAACAATCCATGAAGAGCAAGACCTCATCAAAGTAAGCGGCTTTATAAAACCAGTTAGCCGTGTATTCTCCAAGCAAGTGAAACACCCCACCGATATTAGTCTTGCTCGCGTTTGCCATGAGTAGAGCCGTATTCTCTTCGTCGCCGATTCGTCGCGGGGAACACCCATGTCCAGACATGTAAACGTATAACCTGCGTCCCATGAACTGGTTGCCGTTTTCGCCTTTTTCCTTGATGTTACTGATCGCTTCTAAAACTTCATACCCGTTTGGTTTTGCTTTGGATGGGTTTTCTACAGGAGCACCATTTGATGTGATCTTCTCAATTTGTGTGTCTGGCACCCCAGCCTCAAGAACAAGCCAGTCATAAAACGCTTCTGCATCGTTCACCGAACCACCAAGCTCACCGAAGATTGGGTAGTTCCCAATCCCCACTACAATTGCCCAGTCATTGGGGTTCTGCTCAGTCGGCATTAAGGGTATTGCTCCCTTATGAAAATCTGATCTGTTGATGAAAGTGTGGTGTTTAATCCCGTGGAGAAGCCATTCAACGTCCATCGGGCTGGAATTGGATACATCATGATTGATTGAGGGTCAAACGCACTAAAATTGGTTTCATCTACTGAATAAGGCTGGAATAAATTGAACTCAATGGTTGCCAAATCCCACTGCTTGCTCAAATCTGCAATGACCTGTTCGCGGTTCCATTGGATGCCGTTCTGCGGGTGTGAATGTTCATGGATTAAGCCAAGAGCATGACCGAATTCGTGCAGCACAACTCGCCGAATCTCTTCGTCGGTTGAGGTTCGAGTAAGCCAACCATAGTTCATGGTGGGTTCGTCACGGTTGGTCACACGCAATGCAGTGGTTCCAATCACAGACCAAGAACCTTCCCGTAAAAAAGAGATACGGATGTCTCCTGCTCTCGGATCATCTAAAAATCGCAGGGTCAAGTTGGCTAAATTCGGAGCCATCCAAGCGAGAGCTACTGCTTTGACCTTTTTCTGTATATTTGGATCGCCGTCAAGAAATGAAACCCTGATGACATGACCAGGAGTCCACTTTGCCTCCTTTAGCAACGCTGCCTTTGACTGCTCTTTAACAGGGTCGGGAACCATCCATGCAAAGCACCACTGATCTTGGTTTTCCACAATCTCACGCTTCCTTTCTACTGATACGATTACAAACTCAACCAACATTTAGGTTCTGTAAATAAGTCGATCAGATTCAGTAGCATAAAATGTCATCGTCGATCAAACATCGATTCAAAAATGAGTTGCCAATTGTGCTCAGATTTTTTGCTTCTACCCGTATCAACTTTAAACTTAAATGCCGTCACAAACCCCAATGGAATTGCGTTGTGCGCCTCACCTCCACAAGTGGAACTTCAAGCTAAAAACGACTTCCAAAAAAATCAAAAGGTCTTGGGTTCTAAAGGTCAATGCGAATCTGAAAGCCGTGTCTCGCTCGGTTCAATCTGCAACTCGAAGCTTTCAAACTCGAGCATCCTGTCCTCCAACGTGTGAGACAAAAAAAGTGTCCCTCATTCTATTATAAGATTTACAAACTCACCCGCGACCATCGCTTAACTTCGTACTGAACAACATCAATTCCAAGAACCCTGGAACTTTCAGATGCTCGAGTTTGATTTGGTATGGCGTTTCTCGAGGATTGGCATTGCTCAATCTGGAGCGCCA
>JANLWR010000223.1:0-5230 GCA_031364625.1 Deinococcales bacterium
CTCGAGAACAAAACCATTGCTTCGCGTAAAGTTGGCACGCATCGCCGTGTACCTTTGAAAGCCCTGCTCGAGTACAAAGCCAAATCTCGAGCGGCGGCGGAAGAGGCTTTGCAAGAACTTGCCGATTTGTCGCAAGAATTGGGCTTGGGATACTGAATTCAGTGCCGCGACTTAGGGTTTTGTTCGATGCCAACGTGCTTTACCCTGCGCCATTGCGGGATTTGCTGGTGCAGTTGGCGCTGACCGATATTTTCCAGGCGCACTGGTCAGCAATGATTCATGCCGAATGGATTCGCAATGTGGTTGCTGACCGCCCAGACCTTAACCCTGCGCAAATTGGGCGTGTTGCGGACTTAATGAACTCGAGTGTTGAAGATGCCCTGATTACGGGGTTTGAGCATTTGATTGACACCCTTGAGTTGCCCGATTCAGATGATCGTCATGTGCTTGCTGCCGCTATTGTTGGTCGTGCAAGCGTCATTGTGACCGACAACCAAAAAGATTTCCCGATTGCTGCTCTTGAGCCTCATGGAATCATGACTCAAAATGCGAATGACTTCGTTTTGATGTTGCTCGAGATGGATTTGGATGCGGTGTTGTTAGCGGTCAACACGGTGCAAAAGCGTTTGCGTAAACCACCTGTAACGATGCTCGAGTATCTCAATCGACTTGAGCAATTGCGACTTTATAAAACGGTTGATGCTTTGCGAAAACTGCTGTGAATACTTGGGAACACAAATCTCGAGATCATCAAAATCCCGTGTCTCTCGAGCAGTAAACAACTTGCAACAAGCTTTACCAGATTTCACGGCTATACTTTCACCATGAAATCAATGGAACGCGCTTTGGTGCTCGAGACGGTACACCTGACCGAACAAGCCGCCCTGGCTGCCAGTCACACCATCGGCAAGGGCGACAAGCACGCTGTCGATCAGGCTGGCACTGAAGCCATGCGCCGCGTCCTGAACGAATTGCCAATTTCTGGGCGGGTGGTCATCGGCGAGGGCGAAATGGATGAAGCCCCGATGCTTTATATCGGCGAAAAACTGGGTGCGGGTGGTCTCGAGGTGGACATTGCGGTTGATCCTGTGGAGGGTACGAATGCCTGCGCTCGAGGGCTTGCCAATTCGATTGCGGTGATTGCGCTTTCCGAAAAGGGTGGGCTTCTGGGTGCGCCGGACATGTACATGGAAAAACTGGTGGTTGGTCCTCCGGCGGCGGGCAAAGTCAGTTTGGATTGGTCTGTCGAAACCAACCTCAAAGCCGTTGCCAAGAGCCTCGAGCGTTCGGTGGAAGATGTGGTCGTGGTGGTGCTTGACCGCCCGAGGCACGAAAATTTAATTCAAGAAATCAGGGCGTGCGGCGCTCGAGTCAAATTGATTGGTGACGGTGATGTGATCGCCAGCCTTGCCGTGGCGGTTCGCGGGACGGGCGTGCATGTATTAATGGGTTCGGGTGGTGCGCCCGAGGGTGTGCTTTCGGCGGCGGCAATCAAATGCTTGGGCGCAGATTTTCAAGGAAAATTTCTGCCAGCCGACGCTGCCGAACTGATGCGTTGCCTGTCCATGAACGTTGACCCAAACCGTATTTACTCCACCAACGACCTTGCCCCAGGCGAGAACATTGTGTTTTCCGCGACGGGCATTACCGACGGCGAGTTGCTCGAGGGCGTGCGGCGGTTTGGTGATGGTGCTCGGACGCGCACGGTAGCGATGGGTTTTCAAACGCGGGTCGTGCGGTTTATTGACACGGTGCATTTGCTGGGCGAGGGTGCTCGAGTTACGGTGCGCGTGTAAACTGCCTCATGGCGCAATCGCATGTCAAATTCGGTCTGGCTTTGGGCGGCGGTGGCGCTCGAGGGTTTGCGCACATTGGGGTCGTGCGGGTGCTGGAATCTGAGGGCATCAAACCTGACATGATTGCTGGCACGAGCATGGGCGGTTTGCTTGGCGCGTTGTTCGCGGCGGGTTGCTCGAGTGATGTTGCCGAAAAATTTGTGCGTGATGTTTCTTTGGCGCGTTTACTGGATTTAAACCCGTTAAAGGACATGTTGCGTTTGGGCGAACTGAAAAAAATGCTCAGCGCCCATCTTCCCAAAACGTTTGAGGAACTGCCAATGCCGCTCTGCTTGACCGCCACCGATTTGGTGACTGGACGCGGCGTCTACTTGTATCAAGGCGATTTGCTCGAGGCGATAGGTTGTACCATTGCGTTCCCTGGGGCGATAGATGCAACTTGGGTCGGTGAGCGTCTGTTGACCGACGGTGGTTTACTCAATCAAGTGCCAGTCGATGCGCTGCATTTTCTGGGTGCAAACCGAATTTTGGCGGTCGATGTCCGACCTCTTGCGCCGCTCGAGTTTAGCCTTGAAGAAAAACCGATTCGCTGGTGGGAGCACCTGCTCGGGCGTGACCGTGTCATGACCGGAATGCAAGCCATGATGCGTTCGATCGAGATCATGCAGTTTCAAATGACCGAAACGCGGCTCGCCATGTTCGTGCCGGATTTGATTTTGCGTCCGACAATGGACGGCATTGGAATTTTCAGTTTCAACCGCGAAACAGACGCGATCAAAGCGGGCGAAGCGGCAGCAAATTTGCATTTCAAACCCATCAGTGACAAGTTCAAATAATCAATCTTCAAAGTTAATTCTCGAGTCTCGCAGATGTTTCGGGTAATGGTTTTTGATGGTGCCGCCAACGCGTTTGCCCCAAGCCAGCCCCAGCCCGAGCACACGCACCATCAGCCAACCTGCAACGCCCTCAGAGGAGATGGTTTCACCCCGCAAAAAAGTTTGCACCCGAGGGTCATCAAGCTCGAGGTCAAGTATCGGAAAATCAGACGCATCTCGAGGAAACCAATTTCGAGGAAACCAATGACTGAGCGCATGGTGTGGCTCGAGCCTGCCCGCTTTGACCTCAACCATCGGCACGCCCGCCCGAACCACTTTTAACGTCTCGAGGGATGGCGTTTCATCCGCAATCAATTGCACCTCGCCACGAAACACGGCAAATTTTTTGTTGGGCACTCCAAAATGTTCCTGAAATTCAAGCCAAGATTTTCGCTCGAGTTTGGCTTTGAACGGTTGCGCAAAGGTTTCAAACTCGAGTTCGGTGCTGGTGTCCTCAGCCGACATTTTGCGCAGTTTGGCAATAAAATGCCCCTCACCACGCAACTTGTGCGCCCACAACCGTGCCGTAAAACCGCCATCATCGCGCCCACGATCAAATCCCCAATTTGTAGGGGATGGTCTCAGACCATCCCCTACGGTGATATTTACAACATCAAAAATGTTGACCAATTCAAATTCTGGGTGATCCTCGAGAAACCGTTCAATGACCTCTTCGTTCTCTTCTTTTGAGAAAGTACAAGTGCTGTAAACCATTATCCCGCCAGGTTTGAGCAGTTGCGCGGCACTTTTTAAAATTTCAGTTTGACGGTGTGAGCACGCTAGCACACTCGCCTCTGACCACTCGAGCGCCGCATCAGGGTTTTTGCGGAACATGCCTTCGCCACTGCAAGGCGCATCAACAAGTACACGGTCAAAGTATGATCCCCAAGCGGCGGCAAGACGCGCTGGGTCTTCGTTCATGACCACGGCGGGCAAACCCAGTCGCTCGAGGTTTTCTGCCAATATCCTGGCTCGAGATTGTACGATTTCGTTGCTGACCAGAAGCCCTTGTCCGTGCATCAGGCTGGCGAGGTGCGTGCTTTTGCCGCCCGGGGCGGCGCACAAGTCAAGGACGCGTTCCCCAGGCTGAGGCTCGAGGATGGTGGCGACCGCCATCGCGCTGGCTTCTTGGACGTAATACGCGCCCAGGGCATGAAGCACGTGCGATCCCGCCTTGGCTTCAAACGGCACGTAAAAACCCGTGTCGCACCAGGGTACAGGCTCGAGGTTTGGGAAGTATTGCAGCAATGCTGGCGGCTCGAGTTTTTGTGGGTTGAGACGCAAACTGTTGACGCGAGGTTGTTGAAACGCGGCTTCAAACGTGGTGTATTCAGCACCGAGGAAGCTTTGCATTTTTGTTATGAACGCTTTTGGCAGCACAAGTCATTTTACGTCACGCCCCCAGTTGGGTAGACTCTAAGCCATGCAACCCTCTAAATCCGTTCAAAAACCCGTCTCGAAATCCCGCGAAGTTGGCGGTTTTGTGCTCGGCACGCTTGCGTCCATGGTTGGTGCGTTGGCGCTCGGTTATGCAGGGCTTTGGCTTTTCGCGCCCAAAGATGCCAGTCCGCCTGACACCAGCGCCCTGATTGCCAAACTCGAGGTTGCCAGCAGCGCCCAAACCGCAATCACGGCAAAACTCGAGACGTTAAAAACTTTCAGGCTCGAGCCAAAACAATTTTTTGAACAGCGCGGTTGGAGCAACTCCGAGGCGAACCGTTTATTGGACGAGTACAAAATAGATTTGGCAAACTTCGAGGCTTTTTCAAAACTCCAGCGTGTGGTTAGCGTCTCGCGTGACCCAAAATTGACCACGTTGGAACTTTTTATCTCGAGTTCGACCAGCAAGAGTTTAATCAATATTGCCAAACTTGCCGATTTGATGCTGGTGCGTGCCGAATTAAAAGGACGCTCGAGTGACCCCAAAGGTTTTTTGGATGATCTCTTGATCGTGGCTCGGGTCGCAAAACAGATGCGTGACGCGGGTGGGACAATGGTCGAGTATTTGATTGGCTCAAAAATGTTGCGTTCCACCCTCGAGCGCCTGCGGGCTGGGGTGCTCAGTTTGGACATGAAACCCACCGAGTGGAAATCTCGACTGGGTGCGCTGGCAGCATTAAGTCCGACGCCTGAAGAATTGCAGAACAGCGTTAAAACCGAATTTCGGATGCAACAACTTGGGGTGCAAGATGCCTCGAGCAATCCAAACGCTTTGTTGCAAACCTTGGGCGCGGTTGAAAATCGAGGCTCGAGTTTGCCCGAGAAAATCTCGTTGTTGTTGCCAAAAACCTATAATTTTCAAGCCAACACCACGCTGCAATGGTTCAGTGATTATGCAAATAGCATTGTCACGGGCAGTGCGACTTGTCCCCCGCCGCAAAAAGCGATTCTCGAGGTGGTGGGTAAAATTCAGAATCAAACCCAGAACATTTTCGCACCCAATGCCGTTGGACGCTCACTCTTTGCCTACCTCGCGCCGAATCTTGGTTCGGTCATGGATTCGCGTTGCAAACTCGCCACCGATTTCGCAGCAACCTTGACGGTGGCGGCGTTGCGCGG
>JANLWR010000315.1:0-7118 GCA_031364625.1 Deinococcales bacterium
GCAACCTGACCCAAAATTTTAACCGAATGGCAGAGGCGCTCGAACAGACCGAAGCCCGACGTGTCGAACTGATTGGCACGGTTGCCCATGAACTCCGCAATCCTGACAACGGTGTGCGGTTATACCGAAGGGATGCTCGACGGCATGTTGAACACTAAACACACCGTCGAGCATCCCTTCGGTATAACCGCGCAATCCTGACAACGGTGTGCGGAGTTCATGGGCAACCGTGCCAATCAGTTCGACACGTCGGGCTTCGGTCTGTTCGAGCGCCTCTGCCATTCGGTTAAAATTTTGGGTCAGGTTGCCAATTTCATCATGACTTCCTTCATTTAGACGTTCGTGATATCCCCCACCTGCGATCCGTGCCGAGGCTTTTGAAACACTGAGAATCGGGGCAACAATCCGCCTCGAGAGGACTGCGCTGACCAGAATCGCAATTGGAATCGTGATGAGCGCCGCCACCAGCAACGATTGCGTCAGGGCTTGATTAAAACCCCGCTCGAGGTCGGCTTGCAATTCGTGGTTTTCCAAGGCGTTGACCGAATTCCCGCCCATCGCCCGAGCCATTTCCTCGGCGTGAGAACGGTAAAAAGTCGGCGCGGACAACTCGAGGGTAATCACCAAGACCACCCCCGCCGCAACGATCACCAACAAAAACGCGATCAGAATTTTAGCCCGCAAACCCAAGTTTTTCACGCTCGCGCCTCGAGCATTCGGTAGCCCACACCGCGCACGGTGGACAGGTAACGGGGTCGCTCGGCATCGTCACCAAGTTTGCGCCGCAGACTTGAAATGTGAACGTCCACCACGCGGTCAACCCCAGGAAAATCGCCACCCCAAACGGCGTCAATCAATTCGTTGCGGCTAAACACCCGCATCGGTTGCGCCAGCAAGACCCGCAGCAAATCAAACTCGAGGGCACTCAACAAAATCTCCATACCAGCGATATGAACCTGGCGGGTGCTCGGGTCAAATTGCAAATCACCGTGACGAACGATTTCGCTTGAGCTTTCAAATCCGGTTCGCCGCAAAATCGCTTTGACCCGAGCCACCAATTCACGCGGGCTGAACGGCTTGGTCAGGTAATCGTCCGCGCCAAGCTCCAAACCCAAGACACGATCAAATTCTTCACCTCGAGCGGTCAACAACAACACGGGTGTACGGTTGAGCGGACGAATGCGTTTCAGGATTTCGATGCCGTCAATCCCTGGCAGCATCACATCCAAAACAATCAGTTGCGGCTCGAGGTCGCTAATTAACTGCAAGCCCTGATTTCCAGTGCTGGCGGTCTGAACCTCAAAGCCTTCGCGCTCGAGGTACGCCTGGACAATCTCGCGCACGTTGGGTTCGTCATCAATCACCAAAACTAGGGGCACACGCCATTGTATGGGATAAACCAGCGCTTTACACAAGCTTAACACAGTGAAGAAAAAGCCGTTCGAGACAACAAAATTTGCTTTATCAAATTTAAACACGCATCGCTTAACCTGAGCCTCGAGGTATAAGACATGAAAAAATTATTCTTGACACTTGGACTTGTTGGCACACTTGGCACGGCTGCACTGACCGTTCCCGTGATCGCCCAAATGAACATGGGCGACATGAACACTGGCGCAATGGGCGACTCGAGCAGAAAAGCGCTGGCAATCTTGAGCGGTAAAAGTTACGACATCGCTTGGATGTCTCAAATGATTGAGCACCACCGTGGCGCGGTTGAAATGTCAAAAATGTGCGTCAAAACCTGTGTGGACAAAGATGTCAAGGTGGCTGCACAGAAAATCATCAACGCGCAGGATAAAGAAATCAAATTGATGAACACTTGGTTGCAAAGCTGGTACAAAACAAAAGCCGATCCAAAGCAAATGGCGTTGATGAAAGCCGACATGAAACCCATGATGGACGCTTCAACGGCTGGCATGACCCCAATGGCAGGCATGACCATACAAGCTGACCGCAGCTTTCTGACGGGCATGATCCCGCACCACGAACACGCGGTGGCAATGGGCAAAGATGCTGCCAAACGTGCCTTGCGTCCCGAGTTAAAGAAGTTTGGAAAAAATGTGGTGAATGACCAAAGCCAAGAGATCAAGCAATTTAAGAATTGGTTGGAAACCAAAAACATCTGAACTTGAAACTCGAGTTTCAAAAATTAAAATGGGCTACAGCAACCTGCGCGAGTTGCGGGGCGGGACAAACTCGAGCAAAGGCAGCGCTGAACTTACCAGAAGTCATTCTCGAGGCTCGAGATGCGTCGACAGGCATGGGAAATCAGCGAACTGAATTTAAAGCCTTGATCGGAATCTGTACTATTTCAATCCCAACCAACCATCTTTTCCAAACGTCAGCGTTTCCACCTGAAATTTGGTCGCCCCAAACGCATCGGCATCGTAATAGTGGTACACCATGCGAATCGTGCCGTTGTCGTCAAACACGGTTTGCCCGCCGGGTCCGTGAATGTTGTCATGTCCCTCGAGCACCAGATCGCCGTCACCCGCCATCATGGGCCAGTTGTCACGGCGCACGTACGGTCCAGTCATGTTTTTGGATCGTCCCATTTTGATTTTGTAATTGCTGTTCGCACCCTGGCAGCAGGTGTCAAACGAGACGAACAAATAGTAATAGCCTTTTTGGTAGATCAGGCTGGCGGCTTCGATTGCGCCACCACTGCGGGATGCGAGTGGGTAGAGTTTGGTGTCCTGGCTCGAGAGTTTGTTGGTTTTGGCGTCTAGCTTGCGCAATTTAATGCCGTCCCAGTAAGACCCGAACGCCAGCCACGGTTGCCCTTTGGCATCGACCACGCGGTTGGAATCAATCGCATTCCAGTTGTCGGTTTTGTGTGAGCGCAGCACCATGCCCTCATCAACCCATTTGTACTTGGGGTCACTGGGGTCAAGCGTGACATTGCTTGCCAGACCAATCACGGAATCATTTTTGCCAAAGTGCGATGCGGCATAGTAAACCAAGTATTTGCCGTTCACATACCAGACATCGGGCGCCCAAAGGTTCGGGACTCTACCAATTTCTTTGGCAATCCAGGCTGGCAGCGCGTTAAACATCGTGCCAACATATTCCCAGTTTTGCAGGTCGCTCGAGCGACGAATTTGCACGCTGCCCTCACCCAGACCGTTCTCGTCACCGGTGGCAAAAACGTAATAATAATTTCCTGCTTTAATCATGCTGGGGTCGTGGGCGCGAATGTCGCCGCTCAATTCTGGTTTGCTGGTTTTTTGCGTCACTGCATTCTCGAGTGTCAAGCCAAAACCGAGCACAGCGACCATCAAAACCAGTGCCTTGAACCTCAAGAATTGATCTCGAGCGGTGGTTGTATTTGACATGGTTGCCTCTGTTTCTTTTGGGAACATTCAGGGCGAAAATACGGTGCTCGAGTTTAGTTTCTTAAGCCTTGGGCGAGGGCGTAATACAAATCGTTTTGCCGCAATTCGGTTTTCAGTTCGCGCAATCGGGTGTCCTCATCGATCACCACAAGTTCGATGCCCGCAATCTCGGCAAAGTCTTCCATGATCTCGCTGGTGATGCCGTAACTGAAGCCCGTGTGGTGTGCGCCGCCAGCGTAAATCCAAGCCGCACAGGCGGTTTTAAAATCGGGTTTGCATTCCCAGACGGCTCGAGCCACGGGCAGCTTGGGAAGTTCTGGGTGCGTGACCACTTCAACCTCGTTGACGATCAACCGAAAACGGTTTCCCATGTCCACCAGGCTGGCGTTGATGGCACTTCCAGGGTGGGCGTTAAACACCAATCGCACCGGGTCGGCTTTACCGCCAATGCCGAGCGGATGAATCTCGAGTTTTGGCTTTGCCTCCGCAATGGTTGGGCAAACCTCGAGCATGTGTGAACCGAGCACTTGATGCCCGCTTAGGCTGAGGTGATAGGTGTAATCTTCCATAAAACTGGTGCCACCTGGCAAACCCGCATCCATGACTTTCATGGCGCGTAACAGGATTGCGGTTTTCCAGTCGCCCTCGCCGCCAAAGCCGTAACCGTCCGCCATAAGGCGTTGCACCGCCAGACCAGGCAATTGTTTTATACCGTGCAGGTCTTCAAAGCTGGTGGTGAAGCCTTTAAAGCCGCCATCCTCGAGAAACGCCCGCAAGCCCAATTCGATTCGAGCACCGTCGCGCAGTTCTTCATGGCGAGCGCCACCGATTTTTAATTCTGGCGTGACCTCATACAAACGCTCGTATTCGGCGCACAAGGCATCCACAGCCGCTTCGGAAACAGAATTGACCTTTGATACCAGATCGCCCACACCGTAGCCGTTTACAGCCGCCCCAAAGCGCATTTCAAACGCAACCTTATCGCCTTCGGTCACGGCAACGTTACGCATGTTGTCACCAAACCGAGCAAATTTCGCGCCCTGCAAATCGTGCCAACCACGTACTGCTCGAGTCCAGGCGGCAAGACGGTCTTGCACTTCGGGATCCGCCCAGTGACCCACCACAACCTTGCGCCCAAGTCGCATCCTCGAGTGCAAGAAACCTGCCTCACGATCACCGTGCGCGGCTTGATTTAAATTCATAAAATCCATGTCAATCGTTTCCCACGGTAGGTCACGGTTGAACTGGGTGTGCAAATGACAGAACGGCTTTTGTAGGCTCGAGAGTCCTGCAATCCACATTTTGGACGGCGAGAAGGTGTGCATCCACAAAATCAAACCCGCGCAATTCGTGTTTCCATTTGCCTCGAGCATCAACGCCCGAATTTCATCTGGAGTGGTCAGAAGCGCTTTAAAAATAATTTTAAGCGGAATTTTTTTGCCCTCATCAAGCCCAATGGCGACCGCTCGAGCGTTTTGAACGACTTCTTTTAACGCCTCTTCGCCGTAAAGATGCTGCGAGCCGCAAACAAACCAAATTTCGGGGGTGGCAAGTTGAATCATGATCTCCTCTTTAACTGTGCTCGAGTGGCGAAAAGTTTGCTGGCAACCAAGTTTGTTGAGCGGTTAACAATTCACTGACCATCGCTCGAATTCGCTCGAGCGTCAGGGTTGCCCCCGTGAGCGGATCGAGCATGATGGCGTGATAAACATGCTCGACACTGCCCGATAAAATCGCTTCGACCGCCAATTCTTGAACGTTGATGTTGGTGCGGTTGACGGCAGCACATTGAGGCGGTAAGTTTCCGACAGCCGTGGGTTGTACGCCGTTGCCATCGACCAGACACGGCACTTCGACACAGCAACCTTCGGGCAAATTCGGAATCAAATTGCGGTTTTCGACGTTCCCAGAAATCACAATCGGCGTGTTGGTTTGGATACTGTGAATGATTCTTGCGCCGTACTCGAGTGACGGCTCGAGCTTGGTTTTGAGTTGCTCGAGCAAATCGTAAATACCCGCGTCGTTGTGCTGGGTGCAAATCTGGTAATAATCCCAACGGTTGGGAATAAAGTCACTCACCATTTCGCTACTTTTACGAAAGTACGGCAGGTACTCGCTGGCATGGTGGCTGGATTCGGTATGAAAGTAACCGAACGCATCCATGACCTGGGTGCGCACGCGTTCTTGACCGCCCTCGTAATTGGAGTCCTGATAACCGTGGCTGTGATCGCCAAAATCTTGCAGCAATTCAGACGGTTTTGAAGCCACCAGATGCCGATCTCGCATGGTCTGACGAAGTCGAGGTTGAAGGTCAACCGCACCCTGTTTAAACTCGAGAAACCACGCCTGATGGTTGATGCCTGCCGCCACATACCGCACCTCGTCGTAAGGCACGCCCATTTGCGCCGCCAGCATCTGCGAGGTGTTCTGAACGCTGTGACACAAGCCAATGGTGTTAATGCCCAAACGCGTCAGCAACCAGCAATTCATCGCCATTGGGTTGGCGTAATTGAGCAGCAAGGCATTCGGGCAGAGTTCGCGCATGTCCGCAGCAATCGCCTGATACGCCGACGCAGAGCGTAAAAACCTGAACACGCCGCCAGGTCCGAGGGTATCGCCAACGGCTTGGTCAATGCCGTACTTGCGCGGAATTTCGACATCGAGTTTGTAGGCTTCCAAGCCGCCCACCTGAAATGTCACGATCACATAATCGGCATTTTTCAGCGCCTCCTTGCGATCAAGCGTGCTCTCAACCTGGGTTGGAAAACCGTGATGCGCCACCAGTTCTTGCACCGCTTTGCTGGTGCGCTCGAGGTTGCCCGCATGAATGTCCATCAGCGCTATCGTTGAATCGCGCAATGCTGGAAATGCCAAAATATCCCCGACCAGACGCAACGGAAAGACAAAACCACCCGCTCCAATAATTGCAATTTTAGCCATGTCCGCCTCAAATGATGCTCGAGATTTACTGTCCGTAAACGTTGGTGTAACGGTCATGTAATTTATCGATATCGGCTTGGGCAATCGGTTGGACGTTCCCAAGCTGCATTGCCAAGAACACGGTTCGTGCCACGTCCTCGCACATGACCGCCGCTTTGATGGCACTTTTTGCATTCTTGCCCAGCGCGAAAACACCATGATTTTTTAAAATAATGGCAGGGCTGCGGTGTCCAGTTAAGACCCGCACAACCTCGTGCCCAATCTCTTCGCCGCCAATAAGCGCAAAACCACCGCACGGAATCGGACCGCCAAATTCATCTGCCATTGCCGTCAAAACGCAGGGGATTTCTCGAGCGTTCGCCGCCCAAGCCGTGGCATACGGGCTGTGCGTGTGAACAATCGCGCCAACTTCGGGCATGTGCCTGTAAATGTAAGCGTGGGTTGCGGTGTCGCTTGAGGGCTTCAAATTTCCCTCAATCACTTTTGCATTTAAGTCAGTCACGACCATGTTCTCGGGGCTTAACTCCTCGAACAACAAGCCACTGGGTTTAATCACCATGTGACTCGAGTCAAAATCCCTGGCACTGAGGTTCCCACCCGTCCAAGTCACCAAATTATTTTTGGGTAACTCGAGATGCCATTTTGCGACTTCGGCTCGTAATGTCTCGAGCATCATGTATTCTTTCTGGTGTTGGTTGGATTGTCTTGCATGGTGTCTCCTTGAAAATTGTGAATCAGATTCGAGAATTTTCGGTTGCGTATTCACAAAATCGTTATCGCAAAAAGCAGGGCGCAGCAAGCAGCGCCCCTACGGTTATTTTTTGCTTTGGTTGCGGATGG
>JANLWR010000317.1:0-8275 GCA_031364625.1 Deinococcales bacterium
GAATACAAACCTGAACATCACAAACTCGAGCCTCATCACCAACCTCGAGTCACAACCTCGGCACACTCAACCCACCGTCCACATGAATCACTTCACCCACGCTGAATCCCAAATCACCACCCGACAGTACCGCCACGGCACGCCCCACATCTTCGACCTGTCCCCAACGCGGCATGGGGGTCAAACCGTCTTCGATCAATCGGTCGTACTTGTCTTTGACCACCGCCGTCATCTCGGTGCGAATCACCCCAGGGCGCACCTCAAAAACACCGATGTTGTGCGCCGCAAGCCGCACCGCAAAAAGTTTGACCATCATTGAAAGGCTGGCTTTGGAAATGTTGTACTCGGCGCGGTCTATCGAGACACCCACGGCGTTAAAGCTCGAGATCGTGATGATGGTTCGCGCTGGGTCGCTTGAGCTTCGGTTTTCGGTCAGCATTCGTTTTGCCACGGCTTGGGTCAAAAAAAACGTGCCGCGCAGGTTGATGCCCATCACACGGTCAAAACTGGCTGCTGTTACCTCGAGCAAATCGCCGCGTTGCGCCACCGATACGCCGGCGTTGTTGACCAGGCAATCAATTGTTCCAAACGATGCGAATGCCGTATCCACAAGTTTTGCATGACCCTCGAGACTGGCAATATCACCCGCAACAAATGCTGCACGAGCGCCAAGATTCTGCAAGTGTTCTAGGGTTTCTGTGGCGGTCTGATCGTGCTCGAGGTCGTTCAGGACAAGATCGAAACCGCGTTCAGCCAGCGAAACGGCAATCCCTCGTCCGATGCCACGTTTTGCGCCTGTGACCAGGGCGACTGGGCGACGTGACATCACACTTTTCCTTCGTGTCGATAATTCGTGATTTGTGCCGCCGAATAGCCCAGTTCCTCGAGTATCTCGGTGGTGTGTTCGCCGACCAGTGGCGGGTGACGACGGATGCTGGGCTGGTGATCGCTGTAAAAGACTGGATGACGCACGACTTTCAGCCTTCCTGCCGTTGGATGATCGAGTTCCTGGATCATGCCCAGGTGCGCCACCTGAGGGTCGTCAGCGACCTCGGCAAGTGTTCTGACTGGCGCACACCAGATGTCGGCTGCCAGCAACTCCTCGAGCCACTGGTCGGTGGTTTTGGAGCGCATCACCGGTCTGATAATCTCGCAGATGCGTTCCTTGTTTTCCCAGGCATCCATGTTGACCGGGTAATGCTCGAGTTCGGGTAAGCCCAAGAGCGGCGCGAGTTTGGGCAACGGATTTTGCGACAAGGCAATCCAGCCGTCTCGAGTCTCGTAAACGCCGTAAGGTCCAGGGTGAAAGCCACTGGCAAGTCCAGCCTCGCTGCGATTGCCAATTTTTGCGCCGTTCAAAAAGTAAGTCAGCGGTTCTGCCAGTAAATCCAGCGCTGAGGAAAGCAAGTTCACTTCGACCTTCTGCCCTTTGCCCGTGCGGGTTCGATCAAACAGCGCCGCCAGAATGCCAAAGCCGATCAATGCCGCCGAGTGCTGATCGACGGGTGCAAAACCAATCGGTGTCGGCGGGTCGGAGGCGCGACCCGACATTGACGTGATGCCACTGATGGCTTGCGCCAGCAAATCTTGCCCTGGACGCTCGAGGTACGGACCGCTCGAGCCGTAACCCGAAGCCGCGCAGTACACGACCTTGGGGTTGCGGGCGTGTACCGCCTCGAAGCCAAAACCGAGGCGATCCATCACGCCAGGGCGGTAATTTTCGACCACGACATCGGCTTGGTCAATCAATTTCCAGATGATTTCGCGTCCCTCTTCGGTTTTCAGATCAACCGTCAAACCGCGCTGGTTGCGTCCAGCCGCGATCAGCAGCAGGCTCTCGCCCCCCACCCAATGCCCGCCGCCAGACCAGGCACGTTCCCACGCTCCCGCGCCAGGGCGCTCGATTTTGATGGTTTCTGCGCCCAGATCGGAGAGCAGTTGAACGCCCGCCGGGGCTTGCAGGAGTTGGGCAAAACTGACGATACGGATTCCCTCGAGCATACGTTGCATGTGTTATTTCCTCTCAGAGTAAATAAGTAAATATCGCAAAATTCTTCGTTTCAGACATAAAAATGAGTCGTTACGCTACCCTCATCCCCAACCCTTCTTGCCCTTAAAACAGCACCTGACGGGCTTGGGCGCTTCTCCCAACATCAGGAGAAGGGAGTTTAGGTTTTTTACACGTGTGGCTCAAGGTCTTCTCCTTCTCCCGCAAGCGGGAGAAGGTGGCGAGGAACGAGCCGGGTGAGGGCTTCAGGTGAGTGATGGTTTGACTATTTGCGTGTGACATAGGGTTTTAGCTTTCTCGAGGTGCAAGAACTACGAGCACCCGACGTTAAGTAAAAGTAAAAAAGTTCAGTAAAGTGCGCCAAGCGCGGCGTTCTCGAGCCTCGAGTTCTGCCTCAGGTTTTCGCCTCGGCATCTTCCTGCGTCTCGAGCCACGCCGTAGCGGTGGCTACACGGTCTGTCCATTCATCCCTTGCCAGCAGTTCGATCATGCTCGAGACGGCTTCTTTGGCTTGATCGCGGTACTTCTCGAAGCGGTCTCCGAGGCGCGTCGCCACCGCAAACAAGAAGGCATTGGTCAGCGCTATCGAACCCGCGTCACTCGAGAGCAACCACAGGGGGTTATGAACGATCAGCGCATGGTCACAGACTCGGGCGGCGGGCGCGAGGGAATCGTCGGTCACGGCAATGGTTTTCGCGCCGCGATCACGGGCAAATTCGAGCAGACGCACGGTGTTGGCGACGTAAGGGCTGTACGAGTACGCGACCAGGGCATCTTTACTGGTGATTGACAGGGCTTGATCGGCAAGGTCTATGAACTGGTCGTTGAGGGCGTAGACGCGGGGTCGCAGATAACGCAGTCCCGTCACCAGCGCCGTTCCGAGCGCCGCCGAGGCTCGCATTCCAACCACGTAGACATGATCGCTATTGATGACCGTCTCGACTGCCGCCCAGAAGGTGCTCGGCACGATGCGAGAAAAGGTACGTTCGGCATTTTGCAATTCGCTTTTGAAAACCCGCTCGAGCAATTGATCCTGGTCGTCGTCGTTGCCGCTTAATTTTGCGCTGAGGTCACGGGCAAAATTGGCTCGCTCGAGCGTGTCCTTGCGGCGCAGTTGGTTTTCGCCAACGCTTTGCTGAAGTTCTTTTTGAAGGTCAGATAAGCCTTCGTAACCGAGCGCCTGGGCAAAACGTACCACCGTGGACGGGTTGGTCTCGAGTTGCGTGCCAATGTCGGCGGCGGTCAGGGTTGCCGCCTGCCAGGGTTGATCTTGGAAGAATTTGGCGAGCCGTTTGTGGCTGGCGCTCAGTTGGTCATAACGTTGTTTGAGGCGGTCATTGAAATGGCTTTGATTCATGAGGGGGTCTCCTGAATAACTTGGATATTGTGCTTCCAGCTACTTATGCAATGAGTATTGCATATTTCTTGACTTTCTGCAACGTATCATGCTAATCTCGAGCCATTACCGCAACAAACACCTCGGATACGTTGCAACACGCTCGAGTTTAATATCAATATTTAACATCAACATTTTTCAGTGCCGTACTTTAATTCTCGAGGATCACACCATGAAAGCCGTCTATCTTCCAGCCCCCCAAATCATCAGCCTGATCGAATGCCCCGATCCACAACCAGGGCAGGGTGAGGTGCTGATCCGTATTGTGGCGGCTGGCATCTGCGCCAACGATGTTGCGCTAATTGCAGGCGACAACTCGATAGGCAAGTTCCCGATCATCCCAGGACACGAGTGCATTGGGATTGTCGATAGTGTCGGGCAAAACGTGAATCTCGAGCCTGGAACGTGGGTCACGGTCTATCCAAGTGTTGGTTGCGGAGATTGTAAGGCGTGTTATGACGGTCGCATCAACCATTGCTCGAGCTTTCGGGTGCTCGGTATCGATCTGGATTCGGGGTGTTTTGGTGAAAAAATGTTGGTCAATGCCAATCAACTCCTGCACGTCCCTGAAGGTTTACGCCACGCGCACGGCGCACTGATCGAACCAACTGCCGTTGCCGTTCACGTCAACAAACGCGGGCAAACCAAAGCCGAATCTCGAGTGATCGTGATTGGGGCGGGGGTCATCGGTCTGTTGACGGCTCTGGTCGCCCGCACGATGGGCGCAACGCGGGTCACGCTGGTGGATCGGCTCGGGGGGCGACGTGAAATTTGTGCAAACCTCGGTTTTGAAGAATTTCTTTGTACGCCAGATATGCTCGAGTCTGACGCGCTGGTCAGGGCTTGGGGAACAGATTTTGATCTGGTTTACGACACGGTTTGCAGCAACTCCACGGTGGCTGCCGGAATAAACGCGCTGCTTCCAGGGGGCACACTCGTGCTGGTCGCCACACCAAAAGCCAACACGGCGCTCGAGCTTGATTTTCCACTGTTGTACCGACGCGAACTTTCGTTGCTTGTCTCGCGCAATTACGTGCCACAAGATTTTCTGGACGCAATGACGCTGCTCGAGACTGGTCAAATCAACATTTCATCACTGGTCAGTGCCAATTACCCGCTCGAACAATTTTCCGATGCCATTCACGCGCTTCAAACCCAGCCAGAACAGCACATCAAAATCCTGATTCATCCCTGAAGGAAACCCATGAGCGATTCAATCAAGCTTTCCACCATCGGCGCCGTTCGTGTGATCCAACTGACCGGCAAACCCAAACGTGCCAACCCACTCTCGAGCGCGTTAATGCAGGAATTGCTCGAGCTGGTGCGTGATCTTGGCAACGACGATTCGGTTGGTGCGGCGGTGCTGGCTGGCACTGAACAGTTTTTTAGTGTCGGCTCGGACATTTCAGAGATGGCGGGCAAGAACGCGCTCGAGTGGCTTGAACGCTGCTGGATGGACGATTGGGACAGCTTGCGGCAATCTCCCAAACCGATAGTTGCCGCCGTGCGCGGCATGGCATTGGGTGGCGGTCTCGAGTTGGCATTGCTCTGCGACCTGATGATCTGCGGCGAGGGCGCACGGCTGGCACTGCCCGAAACGGGAATTGGCGTTGTGCCCGGCGCGGGTGGCACGCAACGCCTGATGGCGCTCTGTGGTCGCGCCATTGCCACGGACATGATTCTGACCGGGCGCGAGTTGACCGGACTCGAGGCGACCCAGTACGGCATTGCGGCACGCACCGTTCCCGATGCCCAGGTGCTCGAGACAGCCGTTGCCACGGCGCAGCGCATTACTGAGCGCGGCAAGCTTGCGGTGCGTTTCACCCGTGAACTGCTGCGCGAAGCCAGCGACGGTCCAATCCGTCAATCGTTGCGGCTCGAGCGGTTGATGGCGTACATGGTCTTTGATTCGCCAGAAGTTCACGCCAATTTAAACGCGTTCCTCGAGCGCAACAAGAAGGACAAGTGATGAGCGACCAATCCATCGGTATCATCATGAACGGCATCACGGGACGGATTGGACGCAAACACCTCGAGGCGATTCGTGCCATTCGAGCCTCGGGTGGTGTGGCTTTATCAAACGGTCAACAGGTTATGCCCGAACCAATTCTGGTTGGGCGCGACCCGCAAAAACTCGAGCGCCTCGGCAAAGAATTTGGTTTTGGCAAACATTGCACCGACCTCAGCTTTGCGCTCGAGGATGACCAAAACAGTATTTACTTTGATGCCCTCGTGCCGCTCGAGCGTCCAAATGCGATTCGTCAGGCTTTGAAGGCGGGCAAGCACGTTTACGCCGAAAAACCACTCGCCATGAACCACCAGATTGCGCTTGAACTCGCCCAAACCGCGCAGGCTTTAAACCTCAAACACGGACTGGTGCAAAATACGCTGTTCCAACCTGGTCCACGCAAACTCGAGCAACTGATTCAAAGCGGTTTTTTCGGACGGGTCTTATCGGTAAAAATTGAATTTGGCTACTGGGTCTTCGAGGGCGACCTACAAACCGCGCAACGCCCATCCTGGAATTACCGCCGTGAGGACGGCGGCGGTGTGGTCACGGACATGTTTCCGCACTGGAATGGTCTGCTCGAGATGCTGTTCGGACGGGTCAAAGCGGTCAGTAACCTTGCCGTGACGCAGATTCTCCAACGCTTCGATGAGCACCAACAACCCTATACCGCCAGCGCCGACGATGCCGCGTACAGCCTGCTCGAACTCGAGAATGGAATTATGGTTCAAATTAGCGCGTCGTGGGCAACTCGAGTATTTGGCGATGACATTTTGAAGATTCAGGTGGACGGCACACATGGCAGCGCCGTTGCAGGATACCGTTCATGCAAGGTGCAGCATCGGGTTAACACCCCCCGTTCGGTTGCCATGCTGTGCGCCACCCCAGCCCATGAAGGCTGGCAAGAATTACCAGAATTGCTCCTCGAGTCAGGCGACCCATTCAAAACCCAATGGGAATACTTTTTGCGCTCGGTGGCGGGTCAGCAAGATTTCCCCTGGGATTTTTTTGCCGCCGCCCGAGGTTTGCAGCTTGCCGATGCCGCGCTGCTATCGAGTCTCGAGCGGCGTTGGATACCAATTCCAGACAACACGCTTGCCGTGAACCCGAGTGCAAAGGAATACCAAAATGTCTGATATCCTGAAACTTCCCAACGCTGCCGGTTTGCTCGAGCCTCACAAACTCGGTGCGCCTGGACATTTTGAAAAACCGACCCAAGCCTTCACACGCCGCAAGCTTTTTGCCGCCGCGCACGTGGTTGCCGACCCGCGTTTTACGCCAGACCCGCACAAGCCACCACAAATCGATTGGCAATCGACGCTCGAGTACCGCCATTATTTGTGGTCATACGGTTTTGCGATAGCCGAAGCGATGGATACCGCCCAGCGCGGCATGGGTTTGGACTGGGCAAGCGCCCAAAAACTGATCCTTCAAACGGCTACCGAGGCTCGAGCCTGCAACGGCACAGTGGCGGCTGGGGCTGGGACAGATCAATTGCCGCCCCCAAGTCTAGGATTGCCGACGCTCGAGCAAATAGAGGCAGCCTATCTCGAGCAGTGTGCCTTTATTGAGGACGCGGGCGCACAGGTGATCCTGATGGCTTCGCGCCACCTGGCAGCCGTCGCCCGTAACGCCGGCGATTTTGAGCGTCTTTACGACCGTGTGCTCTCGCAAACCAAACAGCCTGTCATCCTGCACTGGCTCGGTGAAATGTTCGACCCCGAGCTGGCTGGATATTGGGGGTCGAACAACCTTGACGAGGCAGCCGCAACGGTGCACGGTTTGATCGCGGCACACTCGAGCAAGGTGGACGGCATCAAAATTTCGCTTTTGAACGCGAAACGCGAAATTGATTTCCGCCGCAAACTGCCGACAGGCGTGCGGATGTACACGGGCGATGATTTCAATTACGCCCAACTGATTCAGGGTGACGAGCACGGTCACAGCGACGGCTTGCTGGGAATCTTTGATGCCATCGCCCCAGCCGCCAGTGCCGCCATGCAAGCCTTGGAGCGTGACGACTGGCAAACCTACAACGCCTTGCTCGCTCCGACCGTGCCACTCTCGAGGCATATCTTTGAAACACCAACTTTCAATTACAAAACGGGTGTGGTTTTTTTGGCGTACCTGAACGGTTTTCAATCGCATTTTCGCATGATTGGCGGTCTCGAGACGGCGCGGTCAATGCTGCACCTGACTGAACTTTTTAAACTCGCAGACCGTGCTGGACTGCTGCGCAATCCCGATCTTGCCAGCGAACGAATGCGCCAAAGCCTCAATTTGGTTGGAATCCAATGAGCGAGTTTGCCCGCCTGAGCCTGAATCAAAAAACCGTTGACCGTTGGACGACGCGTGAAACGCTTGAAGGTTGCGCCCGTGCCGAGATTCCTTTTGTCGGACTGTGGCGCGAGAAGGTTGCCGAACTTGGATTGCGCGACACGGTGCACCTGCTGAGAGAACTTGACTTGCGCGTCTCGAGCTTGTGCCGAGGTGGTTGGTTTCCCGCCAACAGCCAAACCGCATTCGAGGCGAACTTGGACGACAACCGTCGCGGCATCGAGGAGGCGGCTAAGCTCGGAACAAATGTGCTGGTGCTGGTCTGCGGTGCTGCGCCAAATCGAGACATCAAACACGCTCGAGAAATGATCGCCGAAGCCATTGCCATACTTGCGCCATTTGCCGCGCAGCACAAGGTCAAACTTGGCATCGAACCACTGCACCCGATGTTCGCCGCTGACCGCAGCGCCATCGTCACCTTAGAGCAAGCCAACGACATTGCCGAACAACACCCGCCCGATAGTGTCGGTGTGGTGATTGACGCGTACCACGTCTGGTGGGACCCCAAATGTGATGCGCAAATCGC
>JANLWR010000342.1:0-5633 GCA_031364625.1 Deinococcales bacterium
CCTCGTCCAGGTCGTGGGTAATAAAAACAATGGTTTTGTGCAGGCTTTTTTGAAGCTCGAGCAATTGGTCTTGCATCTCGGCGCGGATTAACGGGTCGAGGGCGCTGAAGGCTTCGTCCATCAAGATCACGTCGGTGTTGGCTGCCAAGGCTCGAGCCAGTCCAACGCGTTGTTTCATGCCGCCTGAAAGTTCGTCTGGGTATTTTTGCTCGTAGCCTTTTAAGCCAACCCGTTCGAGCCAAAGTTTGGCTTGCTCGAGGGACGCGTCTTTTTTCTCGCCCCTTGTCAACAGTGCAAAGGCGGCATTCTCGAGGGTGGTTTTGTGGGGCATCAGTCCGAAGCCTTGAAAGACCATGCTGACCTTGTGGCGGCGCAGATCGCGCAAGCCTGCATCGTTGAGTTTTGCCACGTCCGTTCCATCAATTAAAATTTCGCCCGCGCTGGGTTGAATCAAGCCGTTAAAATGCCGCACGAGCGTACTTTTGCCCGAACCCGACAAACCCATAATCACAAAAATCTGACCTTCTTGAATCTCGAGCGAAACATCTTTCAAGCCAACGGTACAGTTGGTGTTCGCCAGCACCTCGTCTTTGCTTGCTCCGGCGCGGGACATGGTTAAGGCTTGGGTCGCTCGAGTGCCAAAAATTTTATAGACACTGTTGACTTTGATCTTGCTCATCAGCGCTTACCGTTTAAAATTCGTCGTTGACGGGCTTCCATGCCGTAAGCTTGCGAGATTCGGTCAATGATGATCGCCAGAATCACCACGGCAATTCCAGCCTGCGAACCCTTGCCGACGTTCAGCGTATTGATCCCCTCGAGCACATCCTCGCCCAACCCTCGAGCGCCGATCATGCTGGCAACCACGACCATTGCCAGCGCCATCATGATGGTTTGGTTGATGCCCGCCATGATGCTGGGACGAGCCAGTGGAAGTTCAACACCGAGCAGCATTTGCCACGGGGTTGTGCCAAATGCGGCGGCGGCTTCTTTGGTGTCCGCATCGACTTGACGAATGCCGAGGTCGGTCAAACGAATCAGTGGCGGCAATGCGTAAATAATGGTGGCAAAAATCGCTGGAACTTTGCCGAGATTAAACAACATCAGCACCGGAATCAAATACACGAACCCAGGCATGGTTTGCATCACGTCCAGCACTGGCAGCACAATTGAGCGCAAACGATTGCTTTTCGAGGTCAGAATGCCGAGCGGAATACCAATCAAAACGCATAAAAATGTGGACACCATCATCAGTGCCAGCGTCAACATCAGCTTGTCCCACAAGCCAAAACAACCAATCAAATAGGCGCAGGCGACAAATAAAAACGTTGGCAGCCAACGCCGCGTCGCATGGAAACCCAACAATCCAAGCGCAATTAAAACTGCCCACGGCGGAATCCAGCGCAATGCCAGCTCGAGCGGAATCAAAAAATAACGCAGCAAGAACAGTGTGATGCCGTGAAAGAATTCGCCGTAATGGCTGACCAGCCAGATCACAAAGTTATTGATTGGGTCTGTAATGCTTAAGTTCAAAAACATGAATCTCGAGTCTCCAATGGTGTGGCTGGTATCTAAGTATTTTAATCTTTAAAATATTTTGTTTTTGAATGAATATTCGGAGGCGAAATCAGTTCGCCTCCGAACGAAGCTCGAGCTTATTTCATCATGCTGGCTTCAACTTTTTGGGCAACACCCGCTGGAACCCATTTGCTCCAGGTGGCTTTCTGGGTTTTCAAGAAATCGGCAGCGGCATCGGCGGGGCTAATTTTTTCTTCGCTGACGCGCAAAATCGCTTTTTGCAATTGTGCCAAGCTAAAGCTGGTCTTGCCAAAGAAACGGGTTAATACGGCGTCATTCTTGGCGAATTCGGCGTTCAGGTTGATGCGCAAGGTGGCGGATGGTGTGGCGCTCGGGCAGGCTTTGGGATCACCCGCTTTCTCGAGTTCGTAGCATTTGGCGTTGTACTTGGGTTCTTTGAGTTGAATCACATCAAATTTACCCAAGAGTGAGGTTGGCGCCCAATAGTAGAACAAGATTGGCTTGCCCTGTTGGAAGGCGCTGGCAACGCTGGCGTCGAGCGCAGCTTGTGAGCCGGGACGGAATTGTTGGAACATGCCGCTCAGTTTGTAGGCTGCAAGTTTTCCGTCGTTGGTTTTGTCGCAAACCCAACCCGAGACGCAACCCAAGAGGCGTGACATGTTTGGGTTCTCGTCGTCTTTAAACAAGTCTTTGTATTTTGCCAAATCAGACACCGACTTTAAATCTGGCGCGAGCGCTTTGATGCCTCGAGCGGCATCACCTTCGACCAGGTAACGTGGCACGAACCAACCCTCGACCGTGCCGCCTTGCAAGACTTTGCCGACCAGTTTGGCTTTGCCGTCTTTGACGCCTTTAATCACAATGTCGTTAAAGCCCTCCCATTCCTCTGCCCAGACGTGAAGATCGCCGTTGATCAGCGCGGTTTCGGTGACGGTGGTCGAACCGATGATGACTTCGGTTTTGCAGCCGTAACCTTTCTCGAGAATATTACGGAGCACTTCGGTAATGAACTGCCCGCTCTCCCAACTGATCCCAGCGAATTTGACGGTGTTACCAGCCGCGCAATACTTGGATGGCGAGTTTTGTTGCGCTTGAGTTCCTACGAGGGCGGCGCTGCCGAGCAAACCTGCGGCGAGCATCATTCCAATGGCTGTCTTTTTCATATCTCTCCTCTCATCTCGAGCGTGCCGGTTTGATGGGCGCACCCTGTGGATGACTGTGTTGGGGGACTGCTGTACTGGCAAAAAATCCAAGGTTTTCAGAGATGGCTTTCGCACCAATGAACAGATGCTCGAGCGCGATTTCAAACCGTGCGGGGCTGGGACTGGCAACCGCCATGCAAACACTTAACGCCGCCACCACCGCACCGCTCGAGTCCCTGACGGGTGCGGCAATGCAGCATAAATTCAGGGCGCTCTCTTGTTTGGTGTCAGCGTACCCTCGGGTGCGAATCTTCTCGAGTTCCGTTGAAAGGTCTTTTTGTTTGGTAATCGTGTACGGCGTGATCGCGGGTAAATGCTCGAGTTTGACTGGGTTAAATGCCAGCAGTAACTTGCCAACCGCACTGGCATGAAGTGAGACGCGCCGCCCGATGTAGGTCGCTGGACGCACGAGTTGGGTGCAATCGGTTTTGGCAACGAACACCGCCTCCAAACCCTCGAGCCGTGCAAGCTGCATGGTTTCGTTGATCTTGGCGACCAGTTCAGCACTAACCCGTCCAAAAACCCGCGTAATATCCAGGTTACGGGCGTAAGCCACACTGTACTCGAGGACTTTTGGACCGAGTTGAAACACTTGCCCATCTTGTTCGACCAGACGCGTCGCATGAAGTGTGCTGAGGGTTCGGCTAACCGTACTTTTGGGCGCTCCAATTCGGCGGCTAATCTCCGACAATGAAAGCGCCTGCGATTCGCTCGAGAGCAAATCCAATATTTTTACGGCAGTATGAACGGCAGGGGTTGGAAGGTCAGTCATGGGAAAATTCGAGTCCTTGTTTTGTTCCGTATATGGAACACTGGTTTGTATTTGGTTCAAGACAGACTATAACCAGAGCCGTCCACAAAAAACAAGAGGCGGCAAACCTGCCCAGAAAATCAAGTTCTGATTCTTGACTCCAGCACTACAACCTATGACTTTTAACCGCGTTTGTCGCGCCAGACATCCACCATTGCCGCCAACTTGCCCCCGGCAGAAACCCGTTCGTCAGACAGCACCTCGAGAAACTCCGAGAGGCGTTTGGATTTGACAATCGAATAAAGTGTGACCCAAGTGATCGGAATCAAACTGAGCACAAAGTAAAGCATTTTCTGAAGGAGCGGACTGTCCGCCGCCGCCAGCAGGTTCATGCCCAAAAACCCCGTGGTCAGTGTGCCAATCAGACCAAAGGTCGTCACCACGGTCAGGCGCACCACCGTGTTCGCCTGACGGCGCAAACTGTCGCTGTCCAGGTACTGGCTCATGTCAGCGATTTCGTCCTTGACCTCGGTGTACAAATGCTCTGACTCGAGGTGGGTCATGCACAAATGAAACAATGCCCTGCACTGCGCCTCGTTGGAAACCTCATGAAACCAGTAACGGTGCGTGAAACGCAAGAAAATCTCGAAATTCTGGCGAATCGTGCGCTTAAAGCGCCGCACCGAATTGGCATTGTGAACCTCGAGCTTGTTGAGGGCTTCGACCAGACGATCAGAGAACATGAGGAGCGCCGCCTTCTGAAAATGCGCGATCAGAAACAGCAAAAAATACTGATGCCGAAACCGTGCCAACCCACCCCGCTCGAGGTCGGTAAAACGTGACGACCCCGCCTCGCCAACCACCACCAACGCGTGACCGCAACACATCACCCGACTTTGCGACCCTGTTTCGGACAACCAGTGACGGTCATAGCAGTAACGCCGCTCAAAATCTGCCAGGTAACGACTCGAGTACGGCAGTGCATCCGCCGTGCCAGGGGCGGTCATCAAGCCCAAACGGACAAGTTCGGCTCGGGTCAGTTCTTGTGGGCGATCAACAGCCACATACGCCATCGTCGGCAAACGGTGATACTCGAGTTGCCGGTAACGAATTGTCCCCACTTGATTTTCGTAATCGAGCATCAAGGGTTGCAACAAAAACGCCCAGTGCGCCCCGATGTGCGGCGCTCGGTGCTGACGGGCAAACGCCAGGTACGCCTCGCGCCGCTCAAAATCCGAGGTTGCCAGCACCTGCCCATTCGCGCCCAGCCACTCGCTGCGAAACGGACAATGCACCCCTTGCCCAGATTCCTCCCAACCCGCAGGATACGCCCGCCCAAAACGGTACAAGACATCCTGCACCTGCTTGAGCGGCAAATCATCGGCGCAAATCTCGAGCGACAAGAGCACCAGGTCAATGTCAAAGAAAAAGTACAAATCCACGTGCGACACCAAAAACTCGAGCGCCGCGTCTCCCTCGTTTAACGTGATCCGCACGCCCTTCACATCCGAGCGACGAAAGACGCGCAACGGCGAAGCCCTGTACTCCTGCTGGGTTTTTGACGAACGCCCCTCGCCGTACAAAAAGCGTTGCACATGCGGCAAGAAGGTTACAAATTCGCTGTAATGGCGCTCTTGGAATGACCCGCCCTCACCAAATTTATCGAGCACCTCGCGCCACGGATCAACCCCCTCGAGCGCCTCCCAATGGTTTTGCACCTGCGACCCCTCATGGATTGGCATGAGCTGCAACGGACAGAGCAGCACCTGACGAAAATGCCGAACCACGGTGCGGGATGTCTCGAGCTGGGTCATGGGTGAGGTCATTATAGTGCATGAGGCTCGAGGTATTGAGCCAAGCTGTGCCGATCAATGCTTTGGTTTGACTTCACTAATAGACTTCGGGTTCTTGTTGCTCGAGAAAGTCAAAAACCATGTACCATACGCAAATAACCGATCTCTTACTTGCCTAACACTCTCACCCGACTCGCTTAGGCTCGTCACCCTCTCCCGCAGAGCGGAAGAGGGTTATTTGGCGAAATATATTGTCTAGGACAAATAATATTTACAATTTGTATTCCAAATTAGTATGGGAATAAAACTCCCTTCTCTCGATGTTGAGAGAAGGGTTGGGGATGAGAG
>JANLWR010000356.1:0-5816 GCA_031364625.1 Deinococcales bacterium
CGCCATGCAGCGTTTCTCGAGGCGCACTGAACTCGAACCTTATGCGCTGGCGAATGTTGCGATTGGTCTGGCTAAAGTGGGCAAAACCCAGGATGCCAAAGACGTGCTGGATCGTTTGAAAGCCAAACGGATCGACCGTGATCGCGGGATTCAATGGGAAAAACCGAAAAAGCCTTACGACTGGTATTACTACTGGGACGATAACAACATTCAAACCACCGCCGTCGCGCTCGAAGCGATTGCCAAACTCGAGCCTACCAGCCCGTTGCTGCCAAAAATCTCAAATTGGATTCTCAAGAACCGTTCTGGTTCGCGCTGGGTCAGCACCCAAGACACCGCCAGCGTGATTGAAGCGGCAATTGCCTTGCCAAAAACCCAAGCTGCCAACACTTCAAACTCGAGCATCCTGTTAAACGGCGCAAGTGTCGAAGCCAAAGCCTTACCGAGCAGTGCTGGTACGCAATCGCTCGAGCTTCCAGCCTCTTCACTTAAAGCTGGCAAGAACACGCTCGAGGTTCAAAATTCCGACCCAAATACGCTCTACAGTGCCGAATTGAGCATTGTGCGTGAACCGACAGAACTAAAATCTTCTGACTTAAGCGGCTTAAAGGTCAATCGCAAGTACGAAAAGCTCGAGGCGAAATGGGACGCGAAGCAAAACCGTTATGTTTACGCTCGCAAACCACTGCTCAGCGCTGGAAAATTGCAACCTGTGACCGTGGGTGACATGGTGCTCGTGACATTGTACGTCAAATCGCTCGAGGGTCGAATGCAGTACGTGCTCGTTTCCGACCCAATTCCTGCTGGCATGAAGGCGCTCGACGAACGTAGCCTGAGCATCACTGGTGTCTCGAGCGGTAATGATTATTACGATTGGAATTACTGGTATTCGGGTCGTGACATTCGTGACGAACGCGTGGACTTGTACGCTTACAGTCTTGAAGGAACGCAAACCATGCAGTACATTCTGCGGGCGCAAACCCCAGGCAAATACACCGCCCTGCCCGCCAATGCCAGCCTGATGTATGACCCCGAAGTAACAGGTCAAAGCGCCGCCAGCACTTTCACGATTCGTGACCGAGGGCAATAAAAATTCTCGAGATTCCTCAACTTTAACGCCCACAAAAGTACCCCTCCTGCTCGCAGGGGGGTGCCGCCATTCTCTGAAAGGTTATTTCATCATGTTTGTCTGCAAGTTCTGGCTACTGCGGCGGGGGGTCTTGCGAGATTGGCTCACCATTTTCAGACCACACAACCCAGCACCTCGAGCTTTGCTTTTAGGGCAATTGAGTGTTTGTATCGCACTTCTTTTCTCCTCAAGTTTCGCCGTTTCAACTTTTCAAACCACAAACCTGACCATCAAGTACCACGACCCCAAAGACAAAGCCCAACTCGAGACTGTGCTGTTTGCCTGGAAAGACGCACAAACCAAACTTAGCGCCATTGGACTCGAGCCTCAAACCATCACGCTCGAGGCGTATGCCAGTGCCGCGCAATTCAGCAAAGCGACAGGTGAGCCGTGGTTTGTGGCGGCTGTCACCCAAGGCACACGCATTCAAACCCAGCGACTTGGTGCATTGAAAGCTCGAGGAATCTTGAAGTTTACCATCCTTCACGAAGCCTTTCACAGTGTCCAGCCTTCAAAACTCCCGCGTTGGTTGGCAGAAGGGCTGGCACGCATTTTCTCGAGTGAAAATTCAAATGACTCAACTCGCACCAAGCTCGAGCAAGTTTCAGAAGCTCAGTTAAACACCGCGCTCGAGGGACGAAACGCTCAAGTAACCCTTGAGCAAGCGTACTGGGAAGCCAGTCGCCGCGCTGGGAAATTATTGGCAGTTCGAGGATGGAAAAGTGTTTTGGCAGCGTACCGTTAATCTCTCGAGAATCGGTTTTTGGAAGCCAATTTTATTAAATACCTCTCGCATCTCAATTTCGTTTGTCTCTTGTGCGATACTAAAGCCATGAGATTCAAAAACTCGAGTGTTGTCTTCGGAGGTCACGTATGAAACCACAAACCCTAATTCCCCTGCTGGTGATTGCGGTTGCCGCATTTTTTGGTTGGAATTCGTATCAGAACTGTCAATTGCAATTGCCTGGACTTGCCGCGCCAGCCAATTGTGTCTCGAGTCCAACCAATCCGACCACACCCACGATGCCAACGACTCCAACGACTTCCACAACACCGACCACGCCAACCACACCGACCACGCCAACCACACCCACAACGGGTGGCGCTCCAGAATTAACAATGGTTACGCCCGACGTGAACCCTGCGGTCAACCTTCGCCCCGAACGTGCCGCAATCTTGTCTGCATTCTCGAGCAAGGACTATCCGAACGTCATGAGTCTTGCTGACGGCTGGTTGAACGCCCGTCCTGCCGATGCGCTGATTGCCTTGGTGCGAAACAATGCGCTCTTAAAACAACGGGCTTCGAGCGTGATTACCATCGGTGTCAGCGTCCCGACCAGTGGCGCAACCACCCAGGCTGGCGAGGCGGTGCTGCAAGGCGTGAACATGGCGGTACAAGAAGCCAACAAAGAGGGTGGGGTTAACGGTAAATCGATTGCGGTAGAAGTCTTAAACGACCAAAATGACCGCGCTTTGGCGATTCAGGCGGCAACGGCGATGGTTGCCAATACCAAAGTGCTCGGTGTGATCGGTCCCGTCAACTCGAGCAGCGCACTTGCCGCCGCCGATATTTACAACGGTGGTCTGGTGCATATTGCGCCCACCGCCAGCGATGACCGACTTGCCGATTCTGGTCCTTGGACGTTTCGCATGGTGCCCAAAAACAGCTCTCAAGGGCGAGCACTGGCTCGAATTGCCAAACAGCGCGGATTTATTCGGATTCCGGTGTTTTTTGATCCCAAAGTTGCTTATTCAAAAGGTTTAGCCGATTCGTTTCAGAAAGAAGCCAGTCAACAAAACATCAGCGTTGTGCCAATCGAATTCACGTCGGGCAGTTTACCCGAGTCAACCGCGTTTGATGTTTTCCAAGATTCGCCAGCGCCAGATGCGGCTTTTATCTCTGGCGATTACACAGACGTTGCCAGGATTGCCAAATCCTTGCGCGAACAAAACATCACCGTGCCGCTGATGGCGGGTGACAGCGCGTATTCACAATCCTTGCTGCAAACCGCAGGTCAAGCGGTTGAAGGCTTGACCCTGGTCAGTTATTTTCATGCCAGCGCCACCAGCGTTGGAAACACCCAAAGCTTCGTGAAAGCCTTTGCCAACCGTTACGGCGGCGGAACACCGAACGCTCGAGCCGCCCAAGCTTACGATGCCACCAGGACGCTGCTCGAGGCGATCAGACGCGCCAAAACCCTTGACCGTGCGGGGGTCAAGGCGGCACTGAACACCTTCACCAGTGCAAAACCGGGTCCAGGTGTGACCAGCAAAGTTCAATTTCAAGACGGTGGAATTGTCGGGCGTCCATTTGTGGTGATTCAGGTGGCTCAAGGCAAACTGGTCTCGAGCGGCATCGCACCACAATAAAGTCCAGATCAATCAGCGTAACGCTCGAGTGTTTTTGCTCGAGCGTTATTCTTTGACCCTGACCAGTTTTCCACCCTGGCTGACGCGGTACACCCGACCACGCCACGATGTCGTGGTTTGAATCAATGCCCGAATCCAAGCACCCAGCAATAAAATCTCGGTCAGCGGTAAAAACCACATTGAACGCCACATGGCGGGTTCTTGAAAATAAATTACGTTCAAAACAGCAATTCCAACCCAGCGAAAGCTGACGTAAGCCAGTAAAATTGCCCAACCGACCGCTGCGGAAATGCCTGCAAATGGCAGCACGAATGGCAATGCCAACGCCGCCAAAATGGGATGGGTCAACGGCAAAAGGCAATACTCGAGCAGTGGAATCGTGGTGCGGTACGTCAAGTGCCAGCGGTGTTGATGCGCCCAGTATTCGAGAAAGGTTTTATGGGGTTCGGGAACATTGCCACGGACTTTGGTGATGATACTTTGATAACCAGCTTCAGATAAAAACTTTCCCATCGTTGAATCGTCAGCAATATTGTCTGCCACGCGTCCAAACCCACCAACTTGCGCCAGCATTTCAGGTTTGATGGCGTAATACGTGCCCGGGAAAACGTCTCGCACCCCAAAAAATTCTTTCATGCTGTAAAATAAAATCATGAACGGGCTGTAATACGAACCGATTAAATGAGCGCCAAAGTCTTGCATGTCTCGGTAAACAGGAATCGCACCCGCCGCCGCCACTGGTTTACCCCCAGGCTCAGAATATAATGCCCGTACCAAACGACGTAAATCGTCTTTGCCAGCAATCAAATCCGAATCTGCGCTGACATAAACTTTTCCAGTGGCAACCCGTTGCGCTGCCAGGACATTGTTGACTTTGCCCATCTCTACGGTGCGCGGACTCGAGTCCACCAGTTGGATTTCACGATTTGGATACGACTGCTGCAATTCCCGAATCATCGGTAAGACCGGATCATCCTGACCCTCGACCGCAAAAATCACTTCAAAATCCGGATAATCTTGCTCGATAAACGATACAAAACCGGCTCGAGCCGCAGGGTCAAGCCCTTTGACTGGTTTTAAAATAGACACCCGAGGCCATTTTGCTGGATCGCTGGCTTCGGGTTGCGCCAAAAACTTTAATGCGGCAAGAAAAGCCAGCACAAAGACCACGCTCGAAATCAACGTGAAAGCCAGCAGTACCAGTGCAATCCAAGCCATCATCGGTATCATACCTCGAGAGTTCGCCTGTTGGAATCAAATGGGAGAAAATTTGAGATCGCATTTGCAAATTCGTCTGGTTGCTCGAGCCAAGGGTAATGACCTGTCTCAAGTTCGGTTAAGTCTGCACCGGCAAGATCAACCAACCAGTCCGTCTGAGATGGGTAAGCGGTGACATCTTGCACACCTGCAATTGCCAAAATAGGTTTTGAAATATCTGCCAGGTAATTCGGGTATTCAAAATCCCATAAGCCATTAAAAACCAGCATCTCTTGCATCGTGCCGCCCGCCAGCAGCGTTGACTCGGCATCAGAGAACTCGAGCCGAAGCCGCGATTGCGGGTTTGGAAAATGCAATCTCGAGATGAGGTCGCTGGCATTTACCATCGAAAAAGCTTTCTCGATGCGGTCTTCAGGTTTTTCAGGAATATCAGTTAACCGGTGCTCGCTCAGGCGTGCCGCAGACTCGAGCAAGACCTGAGATAGTTCAGGGTAATGAATCCAAGGGTTCACGGTAATGACTTTATCCGTATGCTGCGCAAAACGCCGCGCATACTCGAGCGCCAACAACGCCCCAAAACCGTGCCCGAGTGGCGTCCAGACTTCAATCCCCAGAAATTCTCGTACCGCCTCCAGATCGCTTACCAAGGCATCAATCGTGTAATTCATGGCTTCGGGTGCGGGTTCGCTCGAGCGTCCACAACCGCGTTGGTCAAGGTAAATGACGCGGTATTGATCCAAATATTCACCAGCGATATCTTGAAAACTGTACGAGTTATAACCTGGTCCACCATGCAAAAACACGATCACAGGTGCATTTTGGGTGCCAGAGTCGGCAAAAAACAGTTCCACACCGTTTAATTCCTCAAAGTATTCAGTCAAGTTTTCATCATTCATCAGGCTATCCTAAACCCAAAACAACCCTGCAAATGCGGGTTTGACACCTTCACAGGTGCGTGATACACTCCGTTTCGCTTAAGCGTTTGCACGCTTTCAGTGACCCAAGAAAACCTCACTTGGGTGTGTTTTAGGGCGTCGTAGCCAAGTGGTAAGGCAAGGGTCTGCAAAACCCTCACTCGGCGGTTCGAATCCGCCCGACG
>JANLWR010000361.1:0-1963 GCA_031364625.1 Deinococcales bacterium
CAAATTTCAAACTTTTTCACGCAGCAAGACCTCGAGAGATGAAATCAATTTCAGCAATTGCTGCGCTTCAACCACCAATGGCTGCCAAGAATCCCGCTCGAAATCTTGGGCGGTTTGATCCAACCACAATTCTCGAGTCTCGAGCCATGACTGTTGAACTCGATGAAACGAATCTTTAAATGTTTCGGTATTTTGCATAAACCCCTAAACCTGCTTGTTTTTTAAAAGACCAGCAATCTGGGTTAACCAAGCCGAGTTTGGAATGCGGTACGGACGGAATTTCTCGAGTTTGCCCTCTTCGACACTGTAAAAAAGCGCCCTGTTTGATCCAAGTTTATTGGCGGCTGGCGTGTCAATCAAGGTACTCGAGTCTTCGTTGCTCATTTGCAGGACAACCCGCATGTCCAACTCGCCTATGCTGCGCCGCTCGAGGGTACGGTTCAGGTTCGCAACCGTGTCACAAGAAATGAGGGTGTGAATTCCCAATTCTGGACCTTCACGCAAGAGTTTTGAAAGCTGCTGCGCTGGTGTTTCACTGGCACTTTCATCAATATTGTAGCCAGCGTTTTCGTCGGGGCGTAAATCCCTGGCTCGAGCCGCACCCGCAATCACCAAAAAATGACTGGGCAAACCAGTAACTCCATTCTCGAGTTCCATTCGGGTCTTTAATTCTGTACTTAACGCCTCAAGAAATTGCGGTAATTCACGGCGTTTCCCAAGTCTGAACGGATGCGGCAAACCATCCCGCAATGTCTCGAGTGGACTGGTGGCATCGTCTTCGATTGGGGTGAAATCCAGCACCCAGAAATTGGCGTGCTTTGGTGACAATTGCGCCGCCAAACTGAACAATGTTGTGGTCAGCATCGCCGTGGTGAGCATTTCATCTTGACCCATCAGCAAAGCATTGCTGCCACTTTGCCGCCTGAAACCTAGCGCAGTCGGGGCTTTAATTGCAATCGGTTCGCCAACAAAACCAAGAATTCGTTTGGGCGGTGCTTGCCAAGCGCCCATGACCTGCTCTGAGAGTGGGAATTTGTCTTCTAAGACCGCAGGCGCATTGCCCTCGAAAACGATGGGCACTCGAGTCCAACCCGCTTTTTTCGCACCCGCCGCAATTTGAGACAGCATTTGCTCTTGCACTTCATCATTTAAGAACGCCACCTGAAAACGATTGTTGCCCTCAATCAAACCGTTCTTATCGTTGTAAATCGCCTCGCCAGGACGCGAAAGAAGCCGCGCTTGCGGGTTGTCATCGGCAAGAATGATTCTCGAGTCGGCATCCGAACATTGCAATGCAATCCGTACCCCCATCTGATCCATGACTGGACGCGGCAAACTGGCACTGCCCGCCAAAGATTGCGAAGCGAACAAGATGTGAATCCCATAACTTCGCCCTTGACGAACGATTCGGTCAATCAACGTCATGGCTTCGCTCGAGAGGCGATCATCTTCTTGAAAAAACATTTGAAACTCATCCACCAACAACAACACCCGAGGAATAGGCTGCCCGTGTTTTTCTCGAGCCTCGATTAAATTCTTGGCATCCAAATTCTTAAACTGAGCACCACGTTCGACAATCAATTGATCCAGCCGTTGCAAGACACTGACCCCAAACTCACGTTCGGATTCCACCGCCACCACTTTGGCATGAGGCAAACTGTGCAGCGCATAGCGCTTAAATTCCACGCCTTCCTTAAAATCGATCAGGTATAACTCGAGTTCAGATGGACTGTACGATGTCGCCAAGGACGTAATCAGCGCATGAAGCAAAGTGCTTTTACCCGAACCAATCCGCCCGGCAATAAGACCATGATGCGCCGTACCACGCCCAAACTCGAGTTCTTGCAGTGTCCGTGCGCCCGAAGGACCCAGAATCGCTTTGACACTCTCGCCCGTGCTGCCGCGCCACCATTCGCTGGCGGGTTTCGCAATTTTCTCGAACGGCACTTCGACCCGACTGGCA
>JANLWR010000385.1:0-4881 GCA_031364625.1 Deinococcales bacterium
GTACGGTGACGGCGCGAACGCAATCAACCGTGCCGAAGATTTTCACGAGCAGGGTTTTCAATTGCCGCTCGAGAAAACCTGGAATTACAATCAGTCATTGTCTCGTATCAAGCACAACGAAAGTGAAACTTATGGGAAATCCTGCGAAGATTACGACGAATACTGCTCGAATTCCTCGTTTCAGGGCGAACACATCTGCACTGGACTTTTTTGCGCTTACTTTCCGGCACCTGCCACTGGAGAAAAATTTAAGGAATCCAAACCAGACGTGCTGTTTAGCTTCTGGGACGATGTTTTTGGCGTTCCGATCAGCGAAATGCGTTTGATGCTTAAACAGGGTCATCCGATGGTGGTGAGTTTTGTGGTTGGAGCTGGTTTCAAGAATCCAGATTCCCACGGCTACGTCAACAGCCTCGCCGACCCCATCGAAAACGACGAGGGCAATGTTGGACGGCACGTCACCCAAGTTGTGGGCTTTGTCTCCAACGCCGACATTCAGGCGCACCCCACCCTGCTCAGTTCTGTCAAGCAAAAATCCAGTCAATCTGGTGGCGGGTATTTCATTATCAAGAATTCTTGGGGTCATTGTACTGGTGACAACGGCTATTACTACGTTTCGGTCAATTGGGCTAAAGAATTTTTTACCAGCGTCATCGCTTTTGATATCAAGCCAAGCGAACAATTTAAGAAAGTACCAAATATTTCACCGACGCTGTCGATCACCGCGCCCAACACCGGATTTAGCTTTCCATTCCGTCAGAAGATCACCCTCAAAGCAACTGCCGTTGATCCTGACAGCAACACAACCCCAACTGTTACCTGGTCTTCGGATATCGACGGGCTGCTCGGCACAGGCGCACAACTCGAGGTTTCGTTTGGTACTCCTGGAACGCGCAAGATTATGGCGGTCGCCGCAGATGCCAACAACGGTTACAGCCCGCCCGAATACATCACGATAACAGGCGTCAACAAAGCGCCCGTGGCAACCATCCAACTGCCACTCGGCACGAGCATCATTTACAAAGGCGTTGAAACAGTATTGCAAGGACAAGGTTCGGACAATGACACGGGCAACGGCTTCCCGTCAGATTTACCATGCTCGAGCCTAGCGTGGAAATCTAGCCAGGACGGAGCGCTCGGTTCGGGATGTGATCTCGAGGCGACATTTAACACGCTGGGTCTGAGGACGTTGACCTTGACGGCGACTGATGCAAACGGCGCTCAGGATACGACGAGTGTGGTCATCAATGTGAAAGCCGTGCCATTGCAGGGACCACCCATCGTTAAAATCCTCAAACCCAGCCAAAACCAATTTATTAGCAATGCCGCCAGCAATTTGTACGTGACCGCCAGCGCTCTAGACCCCGATGGTGGTACGCCGTTAACCCGAAAATGGGTGATTCGTTACTCGAGCACCGAGAAAACCATTACGCTCAAATTGGATCGCGCTGGCAAAGAATACTTCAACCCCGATGATTACGTGCCGTCCAACTGCGGTGGACGTGCCGCCGAACTTGAGTTGAAAGTCACCGACCCTCAAGGGGAAATCGGTTCGGACAAAGTTAACATTTTTGTTTCTTACCCAGTGTGTTGAACAGAAACCGAAATGGTGGTGAATAAAATGCTCGAGCAACCCAGCAACCCTAAACCCAAAGTCCTTGAACCCCGTGAATCGGTACGCCTTTTTGTGCTGCTGGTGCGACCCGAACAACCTGATCTTGCCTGGAGAGCAACGCTCGAGGATGAACAACAACCACAACTCGAGTTTAATAGCCCGCTCGAGTTGGCGCGTTTCCTGGCAGATTTGAAAACCATTGCACCAGACTCAGCTCATTCAACAGGCTTGCGATGAATCTCGAGCGAGATTTTTGGAGAAAAACATGAAACCAATTTTGAGTCTAGCCTTGCTTGGATTATTGATTGCGGCGCTTTGGGCGTGCGGTGATGGCAATCCACCACCCACAAACAACACCGCACCAATTGCCAGGCTGACCGCCAGCGACACTGTGAAAGTTGGTGTAGCGCTTTCAGTGGACGGCAGCAGCTCGAGCGATGCCGACGGTGACAGCTTGACGCACAGTTGGGATTTTGGCGACTCTGTGCGCGGCGGCACAGCCAAAATCGCACACGTCTACGCCTCGAGTGGTTCGTTCAAACTCAAGCTGACCGTTGGTGACGGCAAGGGCGGCTTCTCGAGTGCGGAAAAAACGATCACCGTGACCCCTGGTGCGACCTCAAGCAAGTCGGTCAACACGCTTGCCGTCGTGACGGATTTGGCGGGTGTTCCAATGTCGGGTGTCACGTTGAGCATTGCAGATACTTCCGCAGTCACGGGCGCAGATGGACGCGGCAGCATCGCCACACCGGTTGGCGTTCCGGTCACATTGCAATTCAGCAAATCTGGTTACGCCGATCAATTCAAAGCCCTCGAACTGCCTGACAGTGCAGAATCGGGTTATCTCGAGGTCAAACTCATGCCTCGAGAGGCGAGTCAAACCTTGCCAAATGCTTCAAATGGCGGTGCCGTGACGGGCAAGGAGGGCGCAAAGGTGACGCTGCCAGCCAACGCCCTCGTGGACTCGAGCGGCAACAAGGTGACGGGCGCGGTACAGGTTTCCATCACACCAGTGGATGTTGGAAAGAACATCGGCGGCTTCCCTGGCAAGTTTGAGGGGGTGACCTCGAGCGGTCAATCTGGACTGATTGTCAGCTACGGAACGACTGAATACGTTTTCTCCAAAGGTTTAGAACGTTTAAACCTCGCGCCCGGTCAGTCAGCAACCATCGAAATTCCTGTCTACACCGCACTCAACCCCGACGGCTCGAGCGTCAAGGTAGGCGATTCGTACCCGATGTGGAGTCTGGATGAACGCACGGGCGGCTGGGTGCAGGAGGGTACGGGTATCGTGGTCGCCTCGAGCGCGTCGCCGTCTGGACTGGCGTTGCGAGGTGCGGTGACGCATTTTAGTTGGTGGAATCACGATGATTTTACAAATCCGTACAACCCCAAACCCAAATGCCTGATCGACTCGAACCTGGACGGGGTTCTCGAGGACTTGACTGGAACTGGTTACTGCTGGCATGGCGGAACTGGTCCTGAGCAACCACCTAAGGTGGCAAACTTACCCGTTGTACGGCAACAAGCAGGTCTGCAACTCTTTCCCGTCTACGCCGTTGAAGCCACCACCCCCGTCAGTGGAGGCGTTGTTTTGCCCATTCCAGCCGACATGAACGTCACCTTTCATTCTTTTGCCAAGAACGGCACACTGGCAGGCACAAAGGTACTGCGCGGCGCGGCAAATGTGACCGAGGACGTGAACATCGTCTTGTATCCAGTGGCTTCTGGTGGCAGTTGCAGCGCCACACCCAAAATCAGTATTCCACACGATGCGCCTTACACCATCAATCAAAACGGACAAAAGCAGTGTTACACGATTGATGCAACCACAGGCTCGAGCTATTTGGTGCGTGTCTCGAGAAACACCGGTTCAAACCTGACCGGAAGCGTGAGCGTCATCAAACCTGATGGTCTCAAAACTACAATGAACTTTGGAAACCAACTCGGTTCAATCGTTCTGCAAAACACCACTTCTGGCACGTACCAGATTGAAGTCAATGCGCTCAGCAACGCACCAGGCGCTTATCGGCTCGAGGTCGTTGACTTGGGAGCGATCATCGCTTTGAATACCGATGTGAACGCCATCAAAGACCCAACAAAGCCCGATACTTTTAATTTTTACGGCACCAAAGAGCAGCAAATCAGTTTGGGTTATGCGTTCGCACAATCCTTTTGGGAAGGAGCTGGTTCAACTTTTGCAAGCCTCCAACTGTTCGCGCCGAGCGGTTTTCCGATGAACTCGCTCGTTTCACAGATCATCACATTGCCCGAAACGGGATTGTATTCCCTAGAGATGACAACCACAACAGGTTTTGCTGTACCTTACAAGCTACGCGTCAATTCTGTTGTGGATGCCTCGCCGCTCACCTTACTCGAGCCAATCACAGAGCAGACCATGACGCTGGCGCTCGGAGAACACAAGCGCTTCGCACTGACACCCAGCCTAACGCAAGGCGAGGTTCTCGCCGTGCGATTAACCACATTGCCAGGCAAAGTTGTGGGAGCAGTTGTAAATGTAAATGGCGTGAGTGTTGCTGGAACAGTCATCAATGTGCTGGAGAGTGGTGCGACATCCAGTATCGGCGAAGCGGGTTATGTGCGAGCGTCAGGAACAGCCAACCTCGAGGTCTATTCAACCAGTAATTACACCGAGCGCATCGGCGGTTCATTCACCGTTGAAATTCTCAAACCTGCACCGCAACCGATTGGCTTTGATACCGTACTGAATGGCAATCTCGAGCCACGCCAGATGCTTTCCTACCGCCTGAACGTAGCGAACCAAGCCCGTTACTTGTTGCGCGGCACTTTTGCCGACAGCTTCTCGGTGGGTGCGACTGTTTGGGGACCAAGCGCACCATATCTAAATTATAAAGGCGACCTGATCGTAGAGGGTCAAACCGAAGCGGAAACAGATGGCGTGCTGCGCGTGGTAGAAAACACCTTGACCATCCTAAACCGCAATCCCGATAACCCAAAACCTTACAACATCAGCATCGTGACCCTCGAGCCACCAGCCGAGATCACCGTTGGTGCTGCGCCACTGAACGGCGTGATTGACGTGGCAGGCGAGAAGGACTACTACCGTTTTAATGCCACGGCAGGACAGAACTTCACCATCACTGCCTCGAGTGGCGGCAGCTTGGTCGGTACGATGCGGGTGTACCCACTTCCCGCGCAGAACGAATTCACTGGCGGCGCAAATATCACGCTGTTCAACCCACCAAAAAGCCTGAGCAATTACAACTTCATCACGCCCACCACGG
>JANLWR010000397.1:0-19457 GCA_031364625.1 Deinococcales bacterium
TGGTTCACCACTCGAGCCAAGGGCGGTCACTTGAGGGTTGTCTTTGGGCATGTTCAGGTTCATCTGCGGCATTGGAATGCGCAATCCTGCGGCGTCAAAAGCGTTCTTGATGCGTTTTTTGAATTCTCGAGACAAACCCCATTGCTCTTTGGGTTGAACTTTCATGACCGTGCGAATCGTCACGCCCACCGCACCGAGGGCTTGCACGCCGAGCACTTCGGGCTGCTCGAGAAATTTTTCAGACCAGCTTGGGTCATCGTGCAAGGTTTGGGCAACGCCGCCGATCAACTCGAGGGCGGTATCAAGTTTTAAATCGTGCGGAACGTCAATGTCGGCAACGACCCGCGCCCAATCTTTAGACAGAACGCTGACGGTTAAAATTTGCCCGTTCGGAATGATGTGGGCTGTCCCCTCGAGGTCACGCAAGACGGTCACGCGCAAGTTCAGGTGCTCGACGCTGCCCGCCAGTCCAGTCGTGCCATTGACACGAACCACATCGCCAACGCCGTATTGATCCTCGAAGAGCACAAAAAAACCGGTGATGACATCTTTCACCAGGCTTTGCGCCCCGAAGGAAACCGCCAAGCCCAAAATCGAAACGCCTGCCAGCAGCGCGGTTACGTTGATGCCAATTTCTGAAAGGATTGCGGCAAGCGCGGACAACAAAATCAGCAGGCGCAAACTCGAGGTAATGACCGAACGCAGGGTTTGAACGCGCACGTTGTGACGGCTAAATTCTGTGCCGATTGACACTCGAGCCGCCACGAACCTGACCAACCACAACGCCAAGACCGTGACCAGCAAGGTAATAATTAAACTTGGGGCAGCCTCGAGCAAATTGGCGAACAATTTTTGCAAACGTGTCAGCACGATTAAGTCGTCTCAGGTTTCTCGGGTTTTTGCGCCAGCACCTCGAGTTTGCTGGCGGTTTTCTCGAGCAGGTTGGCTTCGACAGCCCTTGCCGCAAAACTTAAGGCGCTGTAGACGGCTTTGGCGTCGCTCGAGCCGTGACCGATGAAGACCAAGCCTTTCACGCCCAACAAGGGCTGTGCGCCGTACTCGGCTGGGTCAAGTTTGGCTGCCACGCCGCGCAACGCAGGTCGCACCAGTGCCGCGCCAAGTTTGGTCAGCCAGTTGCCGCCAGTCAGTGCCTCACGCACCCAACCGAACAAGACTTTGGCTTCGCTTTCGGCGGCTTTTAAGACCACATTGCCCGTAAAGCCGTCGGTCACGACGACATCGACAGTGCCTTTAAAAATATCTCGCCCTTCGACATTGCCGTAAAAATTGAGTCCTGGCGTGGATTTTAAGAGGTCAAACGTCTCGAGCACCAGTTGATTGCCTTTACCTTCCTCTTCACCGATGGACAGCAAACCAACGCTGGGATCAGACTTGCCAAACATCACGCTCGAGTACGCCGCGCCCATTAAAGCAAAACCTTGCATAAACGAGGCTCGAGCGTCGGCGTTCGCACCGACATCGACCAAGGTCACGCGCCCTGTGGCGTTCGGGAAATTTGCCACAATCGCGGGGCGTTCGACGCCAGGCAAGCGCCCCAATCCAAAGAGCGCACTGACCAAGGTCGCGCCCGTATGTCCTTGTGCCACCACTGCGCTGACTTTTTTCTGGCGCAACAAATTGATCGCAACATTGATCGACAGGTTTTTGTTTTTGCGCGTGTCGGTTGCATGATCGTCCATGCCAATCACGTCCGAGGCATGAACCACATCAATCAAGCTCGAGCGCTCAAACTTCTCGAGTTCGCGCTTGACATCGGTTTCGCGCCCAACCAAAGTCACAGGAATGCCTTGTTTGGCGGCACGCACCGCTCCCTCAACCATTGCGGCGGGCGCAAAATCGCCACCCATTGCGTCAAGCGCGATTGGAAGACTTAAAGCCACAACGTACCTCGAGCTTTTTGAAGATCGAATCTCATTGCCCCGAGTTTACCTTAGAAGTCACTTTGTGCTCGAGTCGGCAAGTTTAGGCTCGAGTTTGTGGCTCAGTTGATGCTTTGATCTTCGAGAACACAGACCGTAATAATGCTCGAGCTTGCGTCGGTCAAAGTTTCTTTGTTCCAATTGCCGTATTGTCGAATCACCCTCAAACCGTTTTCACTTAAGCACTTATTCAAATCCTCGGGAGATGTAAACTTGCAATTGATTCGGGTCGTGCCAGTCAATGCTCGAGTGCCCACAAAACGGCGGAACGTCGTCCAGTGCAAGATTTGGCTTTGCGGATCGTATTCTTGAGTTCCTGAAACTTGGACTTCTTGCCCGTTAACATTGGTGTACGCAAACCAATCTTGCTCGAGCAAGTTTGTCTCGAGGTCATGCCCGCTTGGGTTACGGGTTTCAAAGGCGAATGCACCGTCTGGGGCAAGGTGGCGTTTGATAGAATTCAGCAAATTGTCCTGATCTGCGCGGGTTAAAAACATTTGAAACGCATTGCCTGTCATAAAAGCAAATCGAAACTTTTTTCCAAGCGAAAAATCTCGAGCGTCGGCATCAATAAACTCGACTTTTAAATTTTGAACCAAGGCTTTTTGACGCGCATACTCGAGCATCGGTTTTGCAAAGTCGATGCCTGTCACTTCAAAACCATGTTGCACCATCGGCAAGGCGTACAGTCCAGTACCGCAAGCAATGTCCAAAATTGGACTGCCAAACTCTTCGGCAAGAGAAAGGTAAAACGCGAGCGGGCGTGCAAGGTATGGGGCTTCTTCCAAATCGTAATTTTCGGGATTCTGAAATTCTTCGAGGTTGTCGTGGGCTTGCATACATCCTCCGAAAATATCATGATGCCCAGAAATCTCGAGTTTTGCAAGAAAATTCAGAACGGGCGAAGGCTATAATGGATTGTTGAAGCGATAGCCTTTGAAGGAGACGTGAAATGCAAATTGGAATTGATAGTTTTGCTGCCGTGGTCTCAAATCCCGACACGGGTAAAACCCTGAGCACCACCGAACGCATGGGCAATTTGATCCAAGAGATCGAAACGGCGGATCGTTTTGGCATCGATGTGTTCGGAGTTGGCGAGCATCACCGCCCAGAATTCCTGGACTCTGCGCCGACCATGATTCTGGCGGCGGCGGCGGCTCGTACCTCGAGAATCAAACTCACCAGTGCGGTCACGGTGCTCAGCGCGGCTGATCCCGTGCGGGTCTTTCAAGAATTTGCGACGCTCGATTTGATCTCCAAGGGACGCGCCGAAATGGTGGTCGGGCGGGGTTCGTTTATCGAATCTTTTCCGCTATTTGGCTTTGCGCTCGAGGATTACGACGCGCTGTTTGCCGAAAAACTCGATCTGCTGCTCGAGATCTCTAAACACACGCATGTGCACTGGTCTGGTCGTTACCGAGCGGCGTTGACGGGGCAGGGCATCTATCCGCGCCCGGTTGGCAAGCTGCCGATTTGGTTGGGCGTTGGCGGCACTCCAGAATCGTTCATTCGGGCGGGCAGCCTTGGCTTGCCGTTGATGGTTGCCATCATTGGTGGCGATTACCGCCGATTCCGCCCATTGATTGACCTGTATCGGCAGGCGGGTCAAATGGCGGGGCATTCACCAGACCAGTTGAAAGTTGGCATTCACGCTTTTGGTTTTGTGGCGCAAACAACCACTCAAGCCATCGATCTGACCTACCCTGGATTCGAGCGCATGGCAGCCACCATCGGCAAAGAACGCGGTTGGTCGCCGCCGTCCCGAGCACAATTTGAGGCGGCGTGCAGCCCGCTCGGTCCGTACTTGATCGGTGATGTGCAAAGTGTTGCTGAGAAAGTCTTGTACGTCAACCGGGTTCTGGGTGGCATATCACGACTGTCGTTTCAGATGACCAACGTCATGCTGGCACACGACCAAATGCTGGCAGCCATCGAACTGCTCGGCACTCGAGTCTCACCGCTGGTCAAAGAAAAACTGGCGGTCAAATGATTTTTGGGTAACGCTCGAGAATACAATTCACTGTTTGTTCAATGCTTAAATCGCTCGAGTCAATCACCAACCAACCCGTTTTCGGATGGGCTTGGATGCCCGCTTGCAAACTGCGAATGGCTGTCTCGAGAATCTGTTTGAAACTGCCCTCGTCAGGATTTCTGGCATGAAGTCGCTCGAGGGTTGTCTCCAATTTTGGCAGCAGTAAAATTCGAGTCACACGCCGCGAAATTTTGCGATTGTAATCCTCATCTGGTGTATCCCCGTACCAAAAATCATCAATGGCGACCGCAAAACCGTCATCGGAGTACATTCGCGCCATGACCGACGCGGATTCCCTGGCAAGACGCAATTGCCTAAAAGTCTCGGGCGGGATTTCAAAAGCCATGTCGGATAAGCCCGCAACCACCAAGTGACGAAGGTCATCGACAGGAATGTGCAAGCCGCGTTCAAAGCGCTGCATCAAGGCTTTGGAGACGGTGCTTTTGCCCGAGGCTGGTGTTCCCATGATTAAGAAAATTGGTTGCATGATTGGCTTTCTGGGGTGAGTTCAAGTCTTAAATTCGGTCAGAATCACATGGATATTTTCTGATCCCACATTTTTAAGCGAATGCGGCGGGATCGGCGCGGCTAGAATGGCTGTGCCTGGAACTGGCGTATTGGTCATGCGGGCAGAATCCATCATGACGTTGCGGTGCTCGTCGTAACGCACAAAATCGCTCCAAGAAATGATGTACAAAAACCCAGACCAAATGTGCGTGTGAACTGCTGTTTCCTCGCCAGGTTGTAAGAGCGTCTCGAGTACCCGAATTTTGTCTGTCTCGAGTAAAACCTTATGGTGCTCAATCGCGGCGGCAACGGCATCAAGTTGATCTAACATGGCTCTCTCCTCAAATGAATTCTGGTCATTGCTTTCCAACAACCTTGGCTCGAGAAATCTGTGATGGGTCTTGTCATCAGGATTTCTGGCTGACATATGCCTCGAGAATCGGCACCACTTCGGCAGGTGATGGCATCGCCGCGATTTCATCGGCAATTCGTTGCGCTGAGGCACGAAGCGAGGGCGATAAGGCTTGTTTGACCGCATCACGCACGATCTCTGGGGTGATGTGTGCCTCCTCGAGAATAATCCCAACATTTGCCGTAGCGATGCGTGCGGCGTTGACAAAATGATCTGCCCCGAGGGGAATGACCACCAGCGGAATACCCTTGGAAAGCGGTCCAAGCATCGAGTTTGCACCGCCGTGCCCAACGAGTACCGAAGTTTTTTCCAGCAGGGTGTTCCAGGCAACCCAAGAAAATACCCGAACGTTCTGAGGCAAAACCCCGATGGCGGCAATGTCCACCCCTGGTCCGAGGGCGACAATGCCATCAACCTCGAGGTCGCGCAGCCCTTCGATCAACGTCTTGTACAAGTCAAGCCGCTTGTTGAAGACTGTCCCGAGGGTCACGGTCACAACGGGTCGCTTGCCAAGTTCCTCGAGCCAGGGTGCGGGTGCAGCATTGTCCGCAGACGGCACAGACCGTATGGCTTGAACTCGAGCCACCGATGTAATGTGCGCTTCTTGCAGGCTTGGCGGGCAGACGTCGAGGTACAAGCCGTCGTACATCCCGGCTTTTTCTGGAATCGGCAAACCCGCCGCTTGCCAGTGCTTGGCGGCGAACAATCCCGCATCGGTCATGATTTCGCTCGAGACAATCGGACCAAAACTGTGATTGACATTTCTAATGCCCAAACTTGCCGCCAGAATCGGAGCGGCAAACTCCGCCATTTCGTGAACCACCAATTCTGGTTTGTACCAACGCGCCAACTCGAGCATTTCTTGCAAACGCAGTGGTATCTCGAGGTCGGCAAAGACCCGAGGAAACGCCAGTGACCGCAATTTATTGGGGGCGGCATCCCGAAATTCGGGGATTTCAATTACACGACGTGCTCTGGATTCATCATCGGTGATGCCAACGGCTTGCGCTTCAAATCCAGCTTGACGCACGACGTTCACCATTTCTGGCGAGCAGGCGAAAAGCACGCTGTGACCAGCAGTTTGCAGCGCCAATGCCAACGGAACAAGCGGGTGAAAATGACCGAAACCTGGACGTGATGAAAACAGGACACGCATTATTCTCCTTCAATAACGTTTCTCGAGGTTTACGCGAACCAATTCTCGAGTTTCAAGCCTTTCACACGTTTGAATTCTTTGCTGTTGTTTGTGACCAAGGTCGCGCCCAACTCGAGGGCATGAGCGGCAATCAAGTAGTCGTAATGACCGATGGGTGTACCCTGTTTCTTGAGTATTGATCGAATGATTTAAGCTTGCATGGCAGCTTCGATGGCAAATGCTTCGATCAAGAAAAACGGAAACTCGAGCCTCGAAATTCGTTATTTCTCACGTGCCGCTTCAATAAATCGCTTTTGTCGTTCTTGCGAGCGTCCCTCACCGCCAACAACCGCCGAGGTTTGGCAAAAACTGGCGGGACCCACTGGTAATGTGCCAATCTCGTACACGGCTTCGGCGGTTTTGCACTGGTAAATCTCGTGATAGAACGACAATCCTTTGCCTGCGTTTTCGTTCAACCATTTCCACCAGGCGGTGTGCGGCATATGTCGCGCAAACAGGGACAGGTCGGCATGGGAGCGCCAGTATTGCAACTGTATCCTGCCATTGCCTTCGGGGAAAAATCGCACGCCCAACAAACCTTCAGCCTCCTTCAAGGCTTCTTCCATTTGCTCGGAAATGCCCGCAGCCTCGTACATGGCGAAGGCTTCTGGAGAATTGGCTTGCAGACCGAAAATGGCTATCGTTAATTGCGGATGATCCCACATATGAGCGATGTAGGCGCTGTCGGTAGGCGGTGGAGCAACTTTTTCAGACATAAAATATTCTCCTTTACTCGAGGCTCGAGGTTTTATTGACCTTTAATTTCATTACCAAGCCGCACAACTTCAGTCGCCAGCAAATCAAAATCGGCTTGAACACTGCGGTGGTTGGCTATCGCAATTCGCAAACAATACTGACCGTGAAGCGTGGTGTATGACGGTACGGCAATGCCTTTTTCGTGTAACTGCATCAAAATTTCTTTGTTCAATACATCCAGCGCCGCGTTCTCAAGCTTGCCTGGATTGTACCGAAAGCAGACAATGTCCAAACCTATCGGAGCCATCAACTCGAGCTTTGGGTCTGCGGCGACCAAAGCCGCAAAATAATGCGCCTGTTCGACGTTACGGGCAATCATGCGCCCAAACCTTGCCAGACCATGCTCTTTGATCGACATCCAAACTTTTAACGCCCGAAATTGCCTGGAAAGTTGCAAGCCGTAATCGCTAAACCAATTGCCTGCCGCCAAACCTCGAGTTTGGAGTGCCAAGTATTCTGGGGTCAGGGCGAAGGTGTCGCGGTGCGCGGTTTTGTCTCTTACCAGCACACAACCCGCCTCGAACGGAACGTGCAGCCATTTGTGCAAGTCCAGCGCCACAGAATCGGCGCGTTCGATGCCCACCAGTTTTGGTTTGACATTCTCTGCCAGCACCGCCACCGCACCGATAGCGCCGTCCACATGAAACCAGAGCTTCTCGCGTTTGCACAAATCAGCCAAGGCGTTCAGATTGTCTATCGCGCCGGTGTTAATCGTTCCCGCATTGCCAATCACGCACAGCGGTTGATGCCCCGCATTTCGGTCATCACTGATGGCTTTCTCGAGCGCCGCCAGATCAATCGTGTAATCGGGATTGACGGCAATTTTGTGCAAACTCGAGTTGCCCATGCCCAGGGTTTCAATCGCTTTTTGAACGCTGCTGTGAACCTCACCCGAGGCGTAGACCATCAGTCGTCCTGTTGCCGCCTGCATTCCCAGTTCACGAACCTTAAAACCTGCGCCTTCGTTTCGCGCCACGGCGAGCGCAATAAAATTTGCCATGCTGCCGCCACTGACCAGCAAACCGCTGGCATCTTTCGGGAAGCCCATCATGTCCTTGATCCAGTCGATCACTTGGGTTTCGACCAGGCTGGAAACGTGATTGCCGCCGCCCAGGTTGGAATTCATGATCGATGCCATAAAATCTGCCAACGCCCCGAGCACCGTGCCGTTGCCCATGTACCAACCCCAAAAACGTGGGTGGGTGTTGCCCATCGGGTAGGGCAGAATGGTTTCTTTAAAATCCTGGTACGCGGCGGCAGCGCCTTCAGGCTCGAGCGGGGCAGGCACATGAAATTTTGCTGCGACCTCATCTGGGACGGGTTGCCAAACTGGACGTTCACGCACGGTCTGAAGGTGATGAAAGGCATCGTCGATCATCTGGTGTGCCAGCGCACGCATGTCATCCCAGTTTTCGGGATCGAGCGTCTCGAGCGTCAAAGATTCAATCATTTTTGCCTCCTTGAATTTTGATGGTTCAAAAATCACAATAGCAGGTTGTGTAAATATAGATTTCATCTGGCTCGAACAAGACTGTTCAGAACACGATATTCTTAATTTGTAGTTCAAGTCCCGAGTTTGTAATTTGCCGCTCGAGCCTGTGAAATTCTGGCGGTGAATGGGTTTGAAATTCGAGTTTCAAAATGGATGGACTGCAAAATAGTGCCTCAATTTTTGTCACTCGAAAAGCTTTGGTAAACCCTCAAAGCATGGTCTGAATTTGTAATGGTTGAAACTGGAATTTGTGGCTCGAGTTGACTTTTATAACTTGAAAAGCTCGAGACTGACATTTGCAATCTCGAGCTTTTTTCAACCGTTAAAGGGCGTACCGTAAACCAAGTCCGAGTTGATACCCAAAGGCTGGTGTGAACAGCAACCTGGATTCCAGGTAAAGCGACAACGCCTTACTGAGCGTGTAACGAAAACCGACCAGCGCACCAAAACCAAAAGCTGTTCCTGGGCTGAGCACAAAAAGGACTCGAGGACCCGCATAAATACCAAAGTCCGAAATTTGGTAGGCAAGCATCACTTCGGCACTGACACCGATAATAAAAACGCCACCGGTGCTCAAACCCTCGATATCCACCCGAGCATCAATGTCAAGGTCTTTGCCCAGTTTGACCAGTTTTTCGACGCCTAGGTTAATGCCAAAACCGATGCCAATACTGGTGTCAAACGAAGTAATTAAGCCAGCGCCGACCGTGAACTTTTGAGCACCCGCGAGGCTCGAGAAACCAATAATTGCGAGCAAAATTAAAAACCATTTCTTCATACTTTCCCCCTTCAATAGTTCGGAATGTTTTTGACATTTTGCGTTGGTGACGCATTTGGGTTTCGTAGGGGTGAACCTGCGACCATGCCCGTAGGTGCGTTTTATGGTCAAGAATGTGTTCACCCTCGGGGACGGTAAATTCTAAATTTATCGGGAAAAGTTACCGAACGGTTGCCCCTTAAATATTTGTTTTTATTGCGTCTGTTTTGTTGATTGTTACTGACCAGGTGCGCGGTAACTCGGGCTGAGTTTGACCGCCGCGTCCACATCCTCGGGGGTCATCAAAACAGTACTCTTGGTGGTGACGCGACCCGTGGCGTTGAGTGTCAGCGCCAGTGCGGTGACGGCATGATGGTTGGGCATGTCGGCAATCACGTAGCAATCGGTATCGCCAAGGGCAAAGTACATGGACTCGATGCTTCCGCCGACGGATTTGGCGGCAGCCTCGGCAGCGGCTTTGCGGCTCGAGCCACCCTCGCTCAGAAGTCCTTTGATACCTTCACCGACGTAGTTCACGTGCAACAAGTACTTGGGCATAATTTTCTCCTTTCATGTTCAAAAATTTTGAACCATTGATCTCGAGTTCGGTCTGAATATTTCTAAACTCAAGCCTCAAACAGTTTGAAGCTCGAGTTTTGTTTGTTCGCGCCTTGATTGATCGGATTGGGGTGCTCAACTTGGGGCGCGAACAGGGACTTACTTTATTTTTGCGTCCAGGTTTCCGTTCCTTCTTTGGTCGAGTTGTAGCTCTGCCAGTAACCATCGAGTTGCGAACCGTTGATGATCTTCAGCAGCGTCACGGTTGGAATGCCTTTGTTTTGTGAGGCAATCGCAATGCTCGTACCCAGGTCATTGGCGATGCCCGTTTCACCCTCGCCGTAATCGACGCGGTACCCGTCACCGTATTCGGTGACCATCACAACATCAGAGAACTTGCTGCCGTCTGGGTTGATGCCTGTGACGTTGTACGTACCTGCAAAGTCGTAACGTGATTGTGCGCCAACGTGTGATAAGCCGATTCCGAGGGCGAGGCTGGTGATTCCGATCAAAGCCAATTTGTAAACGTTTTTCATGACATCTCCTTTTAACAATTTGCGAGTGAGGTTTGAGGTTGAAGAGCGGATGTCGTGCCAAGTGAAAGTATTCAGGTCATGGGTGTCTCCGTTCCAAAGCTTGTCTTTTCGGTAAAACACGTTGGAGTCTCGAGTGCCCGTATTTTTGTTGGAAACACTTTTTTGGGTTTGTGAAGGCTGTTGGTTTGAACTGAGATCAGTTTGCAAAACAGGGCGTCGCATGAGCGTCGCGTGGATTTTTTGGGCTAGAGACTTGCCACTCGAAACGAGATTTAATGATGCTCGAAGAACGAAATTTCAGGCACGCAATTGACACCCGCATGTCCGTTTGCCACATGAAAATCTGCCGAGTGTGCCCAAGTTCTTGCCCCCTCGAGCGTCTGGTATTCCTCGAGAACCACAATGTGGTTTGGGTTGTCCGCACCGCGCAAAATTTGGCTGCCGATAAACCCGTGCTGACCTCGAGCCGCTTCCAACGAGTCGTAAACGGTTTTCCAGTGGTTGAAGTTATTGACGGTGTGTTTTATGGACAGGTACGCCATAATCATTTCTCCTTCTTCTGGCTCGAGTTATTGCGTCAAGTGGGTTTTGCTGTTCTGAACTTGGGGCAGTCCAAAAGTCCAGTGCTTGAAAATACCCAGGATTTCGCCCAGAGCCTGACGCAGTGCGGCACTTTCTGCCATACGAATTTCTTTGAGCAGGGCGTAGTTTTGGGCTTCAAGACGGATGCTTGCAATTCGGAATTCCACTTCGTAGTTTTTCATTTGCGGCTCCCTTTGTTGCTTGTTCTTTCTTGAAAGTAGTTTGCAATTCGGCGCGTCGCATGGGCGTCGCGTGTGGTTTTTCACCATGCGACGCCAGAAAAAATGCTGTTCAGAACGGATTTCTCGAGGTTCGTGATACAAAAGTGGTCATCCCCAGGTTCATTCGGGTATGACCACTTTTGTTCAACTTCTTGGGACTGCGAAAGCAAATCTCGAGTCAGTCAGCGTTCCGTTTCTTTTTGATACACGTTATTGATGGCTGGCTTTCAAGTGCCAGGTATACGGAAATTTGCTGGCGGGTTTAAGCATTGACTCGAGCGGGTGTGAAGATTGGTTGCATCAAGAATCCGAGAACCTGCAAGCGGGCTACTTTGAGGCAGCGTTAAGCCATGCCAGACAACTCGAGCAAGTCAGGCATTTTTCTGACATGGGTGTTTTCGGGTTGGATGTTACTAAATCACAAGGCTTGCAACAGCCGTTGCTCGAGTGAACCCAGAACCTTCACAACCCGAGGGAACATGCCCAGTGCGTCTTGCCAGACGGTTTTTGGCACAACCTCGAGCGCTGGTTGTCCCCAATTTGGCGTCGCGTCCCACCATTCACCGTGCAAAATCCAGGTGTTGTCCTGCTGATACGCCAGTCCAAATGCCGCACCCAAACTGCGCAACTCCTCAAAACCCGTCTCGAGATTGGAAACTTCCTGCTCGAGTCTGGTGATTTTGAGTTTTGGACGCAATCGCAATGTCAACGACTCGAGTTTCACAGATTGCGTCAAACTTGGGTCTGCCCCGACCACCAAACGCACCAAGTCATAACCCGAAACGTTCTTGACCACTCGCCCACCCGCTTGCACAAAACCCGCGCTCGAGGAGGAATAGGTCAAACCCAGCACGTCCTTGCGAACCATTGGTGCAGCCAACAAACCCACGCCGCCCGACAAGACCCAATCCTCGAGCGTCAGGTCAATCAATGGGGCGCGGTAATGCAAATTCTTAGGCAGTGCCACCTCGAGGTCGCTAAGGCTGGTGCTGGCGGGAGCGATCACGTACTGGTCTGAAGCATGAATTTCGAGCGACATACCAAGAGTTTACCCTGGTTGTACCCGACGGTGGAAAACACGTGTCAGTGGTTGCCGTCCAAGCTCTCGAGAAAGCTGATTAAGTCCTGCTGCTCGGCAAGATTGAACGAGATTTTGATGTGCTTGAGATTCTTAAATACGTCAGCAAAACTTTCGGCAGAACCATCGTGCAGGTAAGGGGCGCTCGAGTAAAGACCGAGCAAACTTGGTACGTCAAAACCGTTCTGTCCGAGCACATCTTTGGGATTGAACGTACCAACATCGCGCAGGGCGCTGAGCACTTCGATTTCGTTTTTAAGAAGAGGTTCTGACAGGCTTGTCGGGGGTTCAGCACCGTGACAGCTTTGACATCCCGCCCCTAAAAAAATCTGACGACCTCGAGCCACGCCTTCCAAGTCCAGGTTTTGTGGTGCTTTGGGAACACGAATGCCGTTCAGAACGTATTCGGCTAGGGCATCCAGATCACTCGAGCGCCGCGCGTTGGCTGCGCCGAGTTCGGGTTGTGCCGCGCCCGCCGCCAACCCGATACCGTGCATGATGCCTTCAATGTCAACCTCAAAATCCTGAATTTCGTCGCGGGTTGCTGAGGCATGAAACGGTGCGGTTCCGTTCAAATTCCAGAGCGGCTGGGTTTGTCTTAAACCGTCGGGCGTGATCCAGGTCGTGCCGTCGGTTGTGCCATCAGGGTGGCAACTGGCGCAGGACATCCAACCCAAATGCGATATTCGAGGATCGTTGGCGTTAAAAAAAAGAATTTTACCGCGCAGGATGCTGGGACTTAAGCTCTCAGGTACAACTTTGATGCGTTTTATTTCGGCTCGAGCCACCTCGTCTTCAAGGTCAAGCACGCTGATGTCCCTCGAGAGGTTGTTCATGACATAGGCTGTCGTGCCTGCTTGGTTCAGGACAATCCCGCGAGGATTGATGCCCGTTGCCCAAAAACCGATCAGTTTGGGTTGACTTGGCTGCTCGAGGTTAACCCCCATGACCGCGTTTGTTCCTGCCAGCACAATATAGGCTCTGGTTGCTTTAGCGTTGATTGCCACGGCAATTGGGTAGTTTATGGGGGTGCTGAAATCGCTGTCGTTGATGTGCAAACGACGTTTCAGCATCTCTTGACCTGTTGGCAGGAAAATTGAAGAGATTGCTGCCGAAACCGAATGTTCAAAATCCCTGGGAAGCTCTGGGCTGTTGAGCAAATGGGTGACCAGTACAGTGTTTTTACTCACCGCCAGACCCTCGAGCACGTTGGCAAAACCAAAATCATAGGGCGCAATAGTGGTTTGGCTGATGCTCGAGCCTCGAATCAAACTGAGGACGCCCTCTTTGCCTGTGTCGCTGGCTTCAAGTCCATTTGTGCTCAATCGTGCCAATCGGTGTGTGACAACCACCGTTTCGTCGTCATCGTTGGTGTCACCGTTGTTGGTCACTGCCACCGCCCAAGGCATCCGCTCGAGCTTGATGCGCTTTGTGATTTTCTGCGCGAGAACGTCCATAACAGCCAGTTCGGCTTGTCCTGAAACCGTGACAAACGCAGTCCGACCCGAAGGCGAAAGCGCCAGACCAGCGGGTTCAGCCCCAACTTGGAGCGTTGTCCAAGTGCCGCGCTCAAAAATACTCAATGTCCCACCGGCGCGATTGAGCACCAGCACCGTGCCACTGGGCGTTACTGCCAGCGAACTGGGTTCATCACCGACATTAATGGGCGTTTCGGCGGTCATTGTTTCGAGGTTGACCCGTGTGACTGAATTCGCATCGGGGTTGACCACCCACAAAGCGCGTTCATCAGGCTCGAGGGCGATGGGACTTGAATGGCTCGAGCTTTGCAAGATTGGGTTTGTTACACCCGAATTGGCTGGGCAGGCGAAAAGCAGCACAAGCAAGACCATTCCCCCTCGCTTTAAAAGCGAGGAGGAAGACCAAACAGCGTTTTTCATTGTGCGACCACGTTTAAGTTGAGATTGCTCGAGCCGTAAACGGCTTGGAAAACCCGTCCACTGACAATGAACGTGTTTTGCACACTCGAGAACGTGCCTGTTAAATTGCCTGCCGTGATCGCGGCGAAACTTGCGCCGAGTGCGGGTTCAAATCCTGCCAAGCGTTCCAGGGTCAAAACTCCATTTAAGGAGACACTGCCTGAAACGTTCAACTGATCGAAACTGCTGGCGGTTGCCAACTCGAGGTTTAAGCGTCCACTGGTTGTCTGCGAATAATTGCCGTTAATACTGAGCGCTCCAACGCCTGTGGCAACCTCGAGCACTCCCGCGTTGACCAGGTTGGTGGTCATCGTGCCACCGGCGCGGAATGTACCACCTGTCAGATTCGTATTCGGGATGCTGTAGCTCGAGCCACTGAGGTTGGCTGTGCCACCTGTGATCTCGAGCGTGCCAGAACCCGTACCGGCAAAAGAACCGCTCAAGTTTGCACTGCCTTGTGCCAGTCTTAAGAATGCGCCGTTGGCAACGTTGACTGTGCCGCCAAGCTCGAGGTCGGTGGCTGCGGTGTTGTCCTCGGCTTGCAACCACAAGCGTCCAGCGTTGATGTTTAACGTGCCAGTGTTGCTGAACAAGACGTAACTGTAGCCGTCTCGGTTGCCGTTCACATCGGCAACTGCCGCAAACGTAAACGTGCCGTTGTTGATGAACTTATTGCCGACGCTCGAGCCACTGTTGACAAAAACGTTCTGATTTCCAACGTGCGAATCGGTAAAGGTTGCGCCTGTATCGTTGGTGAATACTGCACCATTCTGGAAATATATTGTGCCGCCCGCAATCGTAGCCGTTCCTTTGTTGACCAAGGCTCGAGCATCCAAGAACCTTGAACCGATGTTGAAGTTCAGGCTGGTGTTGACGGTGGCTGTACCAGTGCCGCCAAGTGTGCCCGAAACCCAAGTGAAGTTGCCAATCGCAACATTATCCGAGCCATTCAGGGTGCCGTTCGAGAGGATCAGATTCGGCAACACAACACCCGCGCCAGAATTTGCCGTGAACGTTCCACCTGAAATATTGGTATTTGCTGCGGCAAAGCTCGAGCCAGGGGAAAGTTGCAGCGTACCGCCAGATAGTTCCAGTACGCCCGTGCCAGTGGTGTTCAATGTACCAGTCAGATTTGTGGTGCCTTGGGCAAGTTTGAACTGTGCGCCTGCCGCCACATTGATCGTGCCGCCAAGCTCGAGATCAGTGTTGGCAGTACCATCTTCGGCTTGTAACCACAACAACCCAGTGTTGATGTTTAACGTGCCGACATTGTTGAAAAACACGTAAGAATACCCGTCACGATTACCGTTGGTATCAGCCGTTGGTGCAAACGTAAACGTGCCGTTGTTGATAAACTTATTCCCGACGCTCGAGCCACTGTTGACAAAAACGTTTTGATTACCAACGTGCGAATCGCTGAAGGTTGCGCCCGTATCGTTCGTGAACACCGAACCGTTCTGAAAGTACAGTGTGCCGCTTTGAATTGTCGCCGCGCCTTTATTCACGAGTTTTTTCCCATTCAAAAACCGTGAGCCACTTGGCATCATCAAACTCGAGGTGACAGTTGTTATTCCACTACCAGCCAATTCGCCTGAAGCCCAAGTCATGCTGCCAATACTGACCGCATCGCTGCCAGAAAATGTGCCGCTCGTCATGCTTAGATTTGGCAGATTGAGGCTCGAGCCAGAATTTGCAATCAGCATCCCGCCTGCAATTTTGGTGTTCGGTACAGTGTAAGTCATACCAGCAGCCAGCGTGAGGGTCCCGCCCAAAACCTCGAGCAACCCCGAACCAGTGCCGTTTAAGACCCCAGTGAAACTCGCGCCACCAGATGCAAATTGTAAACCTGCGGCGTTGGCAATATTTACCGTTCCAGACCAGTCAAACTCGAGATTCGCAGAACCATCTTCGGCTTGCAACCACAATAAGCCAGCGTTTAGATTGATCGTGCCAGTGTTTTTGACCGGAATGTACACGTACGTTTCGGCGCTGCCGTTTGTATCGGCAGTTGGTGCGTTGATCCACGTTCCAGCATTCTCGAAATGCGACGTTCCAAGCACGCCGTTCAGACTGAAGGCATTTTGATTTCCAACATGATTGTCGGTCAGTGTCGCACCAAGCGCATTCTCGAACACCGCGTTGTTCTGAAAGTAGATTGTATCAGCCTGCCAGACAGCCGTGCCTTTGTTGATCAGTTTTCGTCCGTTCAAGGAATGCGAACCACCCAGAATCTCGAGCGCCGAATTGACCGTGATGCTCGAGTTTGCCGCACTTTCAAGAGTCCCGTTTTTCCAAGTCATGGTGTTGATCGTAAAGTTTGCATTGCCTTTCAACGTGCCATTTTGAAGCTCGAGTTTTTCGATGCTGGAATCTGTGCCAATCTCGAGCGACCCGCCTGTCATGATCAGGGTTTCTTTGCACTCGAGACTCTGCAATAAAGTATCTCCATTTGCAAGGCTGTACGTGATGCTGGCATTGCCCGAAATGTCAATAATCACCTTATCGCCGTCGAGGGGCGGTACGTCACCCAGCCAATTTCGGGCATCGCTCCAAGTTGTGCCGTCGCCGCCCCCGTCCCACCGCGCTATTTTTTCGGGTTCTGGGGCGTTGGTCGCAAAGTTAAAGAACATGCCGATGGCTTCGCCCGTCGCGGGACCCACGCCTTCAAACGTGCGGCGTTGGGATGTTTTGGTGTCTATCGAAACGGCTTTAAAGGGTTGCCCTTGTGGAATAAACGGCATAAAGAAATAGCCTGACGCGTCCGTGCGACCACTAAACGGTGTGGGGGTGTTGTTGACAAAAATTTTGATCACAAACCGCCCAGTTAAATCTGCGGTTTGACGCGTTGCGACCCGACCCGAATTATCGCGTGGGTTATTTCTGCCACAACCATTGCCCCCCGGAGGTGGCGCAGAACCCATGCCAGTAAACCCGCCGCCGCCGCCGCCCGCTGTGGGTGGGCATTTTGGTTTTGGTTTTGGCTTACCGCAAATTGGCAAGTCCAGCATTTCACTCAGTTGGAGCGCCAAATTGAAATAGTATTTTTCCAGCGCAGGTTCGCCTTTTAGCTCCCACAACCCCGCCTCTGCCAGGAAATACAGGGTTTGCTTCTTGATCGATTCCCTACTTTCTTCGGTCAAGCAATCTGCGCTGGGTGGCACGGCTGGGAAATCATCTGGGGCGGGTTCGATGATGTTGTCGCCATCTTGAAGATCATCTTGGGATTTGGGGTCGTTCATTTTGTCTTTCAAACGAGCTTTGGCTGCCTGAAGGTCGTTTTTAATCTCAGTGGTATTCGCGCCACTTGGGCTGGTGTTGGGTATGTTGTTCACGATTTTCTCGGCTTCCTCGAGCAAATCTTTTTGCAATGTTCCAGGTGGCAAACCTGACGGGGTCAAGGGAAGTACAGTGAAACCGAGCGGTCCAACTGACGCATTGCTACTCAGGTCATGTAAGGTCACACTTGCCGCGCCAGGCAAACAACCTGGAACGATCAGATGGATAATTTGACCCGTAGGTAGGGCTGGGTCTTGCGTCACCACCGTGCCAATTGTGAGCTTAAAACCACCAGCACAAGTCCATTCGGCGCGAACGCTGACCGAGCCAGGATTAAAGCCCGTCACATCCTGCTCGAGCAACGTTCCAGGTCGACCCGATATTGGCGCAATGCGGTTTCTCGAGTCACGAAGCGCCAGACGTGGCACTGGGTCAGAAATCACATCGCCGTTCGGCGCGACGCTGGCGGTGTTGACCACGATCAACTCGCCCTTACCGTCACCGTCTGCATCGGGCGCTATCGAATACTGTACGACTGCCTGACCTGGTTGGACTTGCGGACCGAAGCCGCCCGAAGTCACCCCAAGCGGTCCAGTTAACGGTTTGCTCGAGCTGATATTCTGAGCGCCCAGAAATGTCACCCCCAGCGCGTCGTAATCGACGCCCGTTGCGGTTTTGACTTCCTCTTTGGTTTTTGTGGCAAACGTCACGCTTGCGCCGTCTGCCGCGCTCGCTGGGATGCTGACGCTACTGATCGCGCCACTTTTTTCGGCGGCGGACAGCACCACGCCCGAAGCGCCAAGCGTACCGCTCGAGGGTGGGTTGGGAATGTTTTGCACGGTCACAAATTGCGTTCGAGTGCCGTTCGCGCCCGTTAAACTCGCAGATAGTGTTAAGTCCCCAGCAGGGAAAGCACTGGTATTGACAAATGCCCGAAATTTATTCTTTGGGTCTGGCGTTAACGCCGTCTCTCCGGCTTTAAAACTGAGGCTCGAGACACTGTCGGGGTCGCTGGGTTGCACACTGAAAAACACCGTACCTGCCAAACTTGAATTCTCGAGCGGCGCGTTGATGATAAAACCTGGACCATTGGTGGATGGTGGCGGCGGTGATGGTGGCGCACATGCCACCAGGAAGGCAGAGACCAGACTCAAACTCGAGCACCTGAACTTGTTCATAACAGCCTCGTTTCTGTTTTTTGGCAATCACCGAACTTCACCTTGTCAGACAAGGCTTCAAGATTTTTTTGTTTATCAGAAATTTCTCGAGTTAAGGGCATTGTTTGCTGGGACTGATTTGCACGTTCATGCCGTCGAGTCGCACGTCTTTGCCGTTAAACCAAAGTGCATGACCACGAACAAAACCATCACTTCCGACCAGCATCAAGGTTGGTACAATTCCCAGCATCACGACCTTCCAGCGCCCCGTGTGATTGCTGGCATTCAAGCCTGCCTGTCCCAAACCAGCTTGCTCAATTGTCGAATCGCTCGGGTCGCGCACGCTGATGTTTAAACTGGTTTGAACATTGCCTTGAAAGCCGTACTGGTTGTTGGGGCACAAATGCCAGATCGCTTCGCGGGTTGTGTCTGTGCCTGTTTTGGCGTTGCCCGTGCTGGTGTAATCAAACAAATAGATTTGCTTGCCACGCAAATTTTGATTCCACTCAGACAAGACACCCGAGGCTTGAGGTTTGCTGAAACGCAACGAACCTGCCAGAGCCTCGAGTAACTTCTGACCGTTTGCTTCAAGGTTGCTTGGGCTGAAGTAAAAAAAAGTGATTCCGTTCCCAAACGAACCCATGACCGACAATGCCAGTGACACAAACTGACCCGCTTGGTAGCGTTGCGAAATTCTGTTTTGTTCAACCCGAGCGCTCGAGTTGGGACGCAGCAATAGCCCATTGCCCGCATCTTGAGGCGAATTCAGAAAAGCCAGCATGTCTTGAAGATTTGCACCCACCTGCGAAACTGCCAGCACCACGCTCAGTCCGGCAGTGTGTCGCATCAAAAAACCACTTGCGTTTTGAACGCCGCCTTGGTAATCGGCTGGGATTTGAATCGATGTTCCAGTCCAACTCGAGCGTACCCGTACCAAAGACTTGTAATTGACACCAGCTTGGATTTCTTGCTCATTTGACTGTGCAACAGTAAAAAACCCAAGGCAGAGCATGTAGACCAA
>JANLWR010000416.1:0-9888 GCA_031364625.1 Deinococcales bacterium
ACTGGATATTTTGACCGCGCCAACTTCAATAATGTCTTCGCGGATCGAGTCACAGGTTGCGCTTTGGTCTTGGATACTGCCATTTCCGCCAAATGGCGAAACCATTGTGGTACTCGACCTGGAAGCCACCAACGGCGACCCGATCCGCGAAGACATTATTGAAGTTGGCGCGGTCAAAATATCCAGTGCCGGCATCGAAGAATTCTCGAGCTTGGTGCGTACCACACGGCACATTCCACCGTTCGTGGTCAAACTGACGGGCATCAACCAAAATATGGTCTTGAACGCCCGCCCCGTCGAGGAAGTCCTAAGGGATTTCAAAGCCTTCCTGGGCGACGCGACCTTAATCGTTCAAAACTCGGGCTTTGATGTTGCACTCTTGACCCGAGAGTTTGGTAAGCTGCATTTCAAGTTGACCAATCCTGTCGTAGACACGATCAACCTTGCCCTCGCGGCACTGCCTGGTCGTCGCAAACGCGGGCTTGATGCACTTTCTAAGCTATTTCGTGTCAAACTACAAGAACGTCACCGCGCACTCGGCGATGCTCGAGTCACTTTGGAGATTTCCAAGCACCTGTATTATTCCTTAACCCACGGACGTAACATGACTATTGCAGATTTACATCATGGGCTTGTCAAGCCTAGCAACCCCGTCAAACCTTCGACCAACAAAAATCAATCTCAAAACTGGCGTGATAAACGCCCACAAAGGAATTCCCGATGAGTGAAGCGAAAGGTCGCGTGCGGTACATCCTCACCCGATTGTGCTTGAACACGGGTTCGATAGCGGTCTTAAAATACCTCGAGGGCACATTGCCCTCAGAGGGTTTTGTTCTTGCCGTGACCGATTCTGGTGAAGAAATCAAACTGACCGCCAGCACCACCGAAAAACGTGTCTACGGACTGACCGATTATTTTGCAAAACGCGGTTTGAACGTCAACGATCAACTGTTTATCACCGTCATCGGCGATAAATTGCAACTCGAGAGCATCGCCAAAAACCGCGACACCAAACCCGACCTCGAGCGGAATCCCCAGAGCACGCCAGTCGCACCGAAAGCCAAATTCGAGCGTCAAATTATCGAAGAGAGCGCCTACGTCCGTGAAGTCCGTGAGGTTAAAGTCTCGCCGTACCCGAGGGGTATTTTCTATCCAGGCTCGAACGAAACCAGCGAAAACGGTGCGTCAAAACCCGAGGCTGCAACACCAGAAGTTACTCCAGAAGCACCCGTCGCTCGAGAAATTCCGACACCAGCCGCCAAACAAGCCACACCCTTTGAAGTCATGCTCGAGAATGTCCATACCAGCTTCACCGCACTTGGATACGTTGTTAGCGCCCTGGAAAGTGGTTTGCTTTTAGAGACCAAACTCGGACGGCTTGGACACCGCGTTGCACTGGCTGTGACCGACGGCAAACTCGAGCTGGATGCCATGAACAGTATTCTGAAAGCCGGACGCGTCACAGGCGTTAAATATCTTGCCGTCGCCGCCCCAAGAGACGTGCTCGGTTTCCTCGAACCCAGCGCCGCCTTCGGACGCGTTTGCAAAGTCGAACTCGAATCGTTATCAGACCTGCGCGACCTCGCCAAACTGTTTTCGTTCGGACCACTCGAGCTTGAAGGGTACTGGAACGCGGGCAACATCAACACCGAAACGTTGGAGTCACTCGAGGCGAACGTGCAAAGCCAAATTCAAAGCAGGGGCTTGTTCAGTTTTGTCACGCTTGCGCTGAATCATTTTGACGCCCCGCGCATTATTACCCCCGAAGAAATTCAGGACAAACTCAGCGCCACCGGCATCACCACGGGCACGATCACCGAAGTCCTCGAGACGCTCTCCAAACCGCCATTCAACCTGCTTTCACCAATGGGTGTGGGCGAATACCACCTTCGCGCCAACCTCGAGCGCGGCTTGTCCGATGTGGCAGAGTACGTCTCGAGCCTGAGGATGCGCCTTCGTCACCCTGTGGTGAATGCAGAGGCGGAAACAGTTTCTAGCGGTAAGTAAAACAGAAATTCTCGAGCGGACAGCGGTTTTGCTGTCCGTTTTTTTGAGGCTCGAGTTTGCGTTTTGGTGGCATCCGTACTACCATTACCCATGCCAGTTGTTCTTGACACAAACGTGATTGTTTCAGGTTTGCGTTCAAACCAAGGGGCTTCATACCAGATTTTAATGCTCCTGTACGAACAAAAATTTACCCCTGCGCTTTCAACCGCTTTGATTCTCGAGTACGAAGATGTCCTCAAACGCCCAGAAATGAAAATCCCACTCGATCACCAAGCCATTGAAGACATCCTCGATTACCTGGCAAGTGTTGCCTCCCGCCCCCGTTTGTATTACACCTGGCGACCAGCCATCCGCGATGCCAAAGATGACCACCTGCTCGAATTGGCATGGCACGCGCAATGCGAGTACATCGTGACGTACAACATCAAAGACTTTGTGGGTTCAGAAAAATTTGGGATTCAAGCCATTCGTCCCCACGAATTTCTGCAAATTCAAAGGAGTCAAACATGACAACCCTAAGTGTGCGTTTACCAACCACTGTTCATAACGAGCTGAAAAAACTTTCCGAAAGCGAAGGCATCAGCTTAAACACCCTGATTGCCACGGCTGTCGCTGAAAAATTAAGCGCCCTCGAGATGCAAACCATTCTTGAAGAACGCGCAAAACGAGGTTCTAGGGAAAAATTCTTAGCCGCCTTGCAAGCCGTTCCAAACGTCGCGCCAGCTTCAGAAGACGCACTTTAATTCTTTATCGATTGATCATTTCAACAACCAAGCATTTGAGTCTTGAAAATCTCGAGATTCGCCCCCAGTTTTGAATGCAAACAGCGAGGTTGAAGCGGTCTCGAGCGACAAGTAAAATACAGGAATCTCGAGCGGACAGCGGTTGTGCTGTCTGCTTTTTTAATGCTCGAGAAACCCCAGCTTTCTTTTGTTAATCACAGACTCGATTCTTGGTTGATCCGTTGCTCGAGCGTTGCTATCGTCTCGAGTACAGCAACAAAACTCAGGCGTTCGCCGTAAAAGAATCCTGCCGCCTCCATGACCTTATAATCCCGCTCGAGTGCTGTCAGTAACGTACCCGTTGGTATTAATCTTAGACCACCCGTTAAACATTGGTCGTAATGGGCGTAACCATAATTAAAAAAGACGGTTTTGTGGTGCACAACAGCTTTCAGTAACTCACGGTTTGCGATTGCGCGTTCACCAATCTCGAGGTTTACAAGCCTTGCAAGGTCATACCAATGTCGTGACAAGCGTTCAGCATCAAGTCGAGGATTCGGACGGTGATTCTCGACATGAATCAGTGTGGCTTTCTCCCAAAACGTGCGTTCAGGGGACAACACCCGAACTTTTGCCAGTGGAAACCCGAGCGTTTTTAAGTGCGTTGCAATATCTGGAACGATGGTGACTTGCTCGTTGGGTTCGGTGACATTACGCCCACCAAACTCGAGTACCACAGCATCACGCAAGTATCCTGCTGCGCCCAAAATTGCACTGTCGTAGCGCACCAAGATTTTTTCTTCACCATCAAACTCGAGTTGCGCATCACTTCCAAACAACCCAAACCAGCATTTCTCGAGATGAGGCAGGATTCGAGTTTTGATTTGCGTTGCAACGCTTTGCTTTAACTGCTCCCCAATTTTTTTAACTTGGGATTTAGAGACGCGATCAAGATCAATAGCTTCATCGCTCAGGTCACGGTATTCAAGGGTGACATCAATATCCTCCGAGAAACGATTGATTGCCTGATAAACCTTGGATAAACTCGTGCCACCCTTGAACGCCATCGCTGGCGGTTCGGGCAATTCAAACAACCATGCCAGAATTTGGCAAACCATCACATCCTTCTCGAGCACCCGAGCATTTCGTCCCAGCACAGACTCGAGCGACTCCAACAAGACACGGCGTTCATCCGCGTTCAAATTCAGAAATTGCATCAAGCACCCGCTTGCAAGGCTTGCCGCATCCAACTTGGCATGGCACTCGAGGCTTCTTGACCCAGGGCTTCAAGCGCCGCAAATTCAGTCACCTCGAGTTGCAAACGAAGTTGAGCAATCACGCTTTTTGTCACACCATGACGACCCAAGTGATACAACGCCGACAAAGCCGCACCCGCAGGACGACCTGATAACAACAAACGCCTGGGCGAAACGTGTTTCAAACGAACCTCGAGCTTCCCAAGGTGCAATAAACGCGAAGTGCCATTCGTTAGAAATACAGGTTGCGTTGGGACTTGAGTGCTGAAACCAAAATGGTTGGCAGCACTTGCCCCATCTGGTTGAACGATCAAACCCTGGGTTTTTGCCAAATGCTCAACCACCGCAGACGCGCCAGGTAAGACATTTCCAAAGTGCGGATTGTTGCCTGGTTTTGTGTACACCCCTCGAGCCACACGTTTGATACTACCAGCCCGAACCAATCGGTACAAAGCCTGGTCAATCGCAGCCCTCGAGCCAATGCCAGAAAAGTTCTGGGCGCTAAAGAGTTTTAAAGGCTGCTGCTCGAGTTGGGTTTTGATGTGCTTGCTGATGTTGTGGTTCATAGGATTCCTTAATTGTTAGAAATTATAATATAATTTCTAACAAAAATCCAATAACAAAAGGTAAAATTTAGGCGAAATCTTGAGCCTCACAACATTTTCAAGCTCGAGACTTTAAGTCTGGGAATCTCGAGCAATATGCCCAAACTTTCTTGAATTTTCACCCTTTGCGTTCATTATTTTGGCAAGAATTGATCAAAATAACCTCGAGATTTACGTTCCTGAGGGCAATGTGGGTTTTGTAAGAAATCGGTAAGTCTGTGCTGCTAAGATAACTGAGTTCCGAAGAGGAACAAGCACTTAAGAAGATCAACCCGAGCCTATAAAATACCTATTCGGGAAGATCAAGGAGAAAGAAAATGAAGAACAAAACCCAAGGTTTCACCCTGATCGAGCTTCTCATCGTCATCGCCATCATTGGTATTCTCGCCGCCGTTTTGATTCCAAACTTGCTTGCCGCTCGTACCAGCGCTAACAAACGTGCCATTCAAGCTCATAGCTCTAATGTTTACAAGGCACTGCAAGCTGCTCTCTCTGATGACAACACAGCTAGTGTCCAAAGTATCGCCACACTTGCAGGTCCTGACTGCAAACCTCAGAAAACTGTTGCAAACTATGGTTGGAATGCTGCTCCAGGCGCTACCAATACCTGCGTTATTTCTGGTGCTGTTGGTGCTTCGGACTTTACTGTAACTGTTACGGGTGATGCAAGCACTGGTAGCCCTGTATACGTGTCTGTAAACGGTAGATAAAATTGAATCACATCTGATTTTAGATTTTCGTACCCCTCTCCCATCGTGGGGAGGGGTACTCTATAATAGAATTTAAGGGGGATCTTGCGTGAAAAATTTTGGATTCACGTTGATTGAATTACTTATTGTGATTGCTATTATTGGTATTCTTGCCGTTGTATTAGTTCCTAATTTATTACAAGCAAGAGCTTCGGCGGTTAGACGTGCTGGACAGGCTCATAGTGCTAACGTTTATAAAACGCTAAATGCTGCATTGACAGAAGAAAATGCTCTTAATATTGGAAGTATAACAACGCTTTATGGAAGCGATTGTATGATAGCCAAAGTTCCATCTGGATTAATTAGGTATGGTTGGACAGGTGCGCCAGGTAACACAACTAGCTGTGTCATCACAGGTACTTTAGCTGATCCGGATTTTACCGTAACGGTGGTTATGAATGTAAATGGTGGTAATGCCACATTCATTAATGGTGTACCGCAATAATTCTTATATTCTTTGTTATTGCCCTATAAACACGCAACCAATATTGTTGCGTGTTTTTTATGGCAACCCCAACACCGTAAACACCGTCACTCGAGCACCAAGACTGCCAAACGCCAAATCAAGCCCTAAGTTAAACGGTAAAAACCCGAACCAGCGCCCTGGTAAGTTCAAACCAATTCCAGCATCAAACAGGCTGCTCGAGTTAAAATCCCAGCCAAAATCGGTGAAAATTCGTATTTCTGGCGCTAGGCTGGCAATGCCCAATACGTTGGGAATTTGAAAGCGGTAGCCAAACTCGAGGTTGGCAATCAGGACGCTGGGGCGGGTCAGGTAGGCTTCCGGGTAGGCGCGAAGCAGGCTGCTCGAGCCGAGGGCAAACCCTGGGGTGTTGCTGGAATAACCGATTAAGGCTCGAGCGCGGGTGAACCAGGGCGAGCCGAGGATTTGCCATTTGAAGGCAATTTGGCTTTCGATGCGGGGACTGAGGTTTTCACCGAACCGAAACTCGAGTGAACTTGAGAATTTGAAATCACTAAATTCTGCTCGAGCCGTGGCTGTTAAACCAATGGCTTGCGAATCGAGCGAAAGTTTTACACCAAAATCGGCATCTCGATACTCGAGTCCAAGTTCCCAAGAGGTGTTGGTTGGTCTTCGGGCTGGGTCGAACGTTCCGTAAACGCGCAGGTTGCTCGAGAATCGGTACTCGAGGCGGGCGTAACCACTGCTTTCGGGGGCGTTGAGAAGTTTGACATAACCGCCTGCAATCCCAAAGTTTCCAAGGATTCCGCCCGTGGCTTCCAAACCCAGTCCCAGCGAACCCCAAGCGCTCGGTGCGTCAACTCGAGTTCCCCAGTCAAAGGCGCTCGGTGCTAGTTCGATTTGCGGGGCAACAGTCAATTCGGCTGGAATGGCTCGAGCCGCGTTTAAGCCTTGCTCGAGTCTTGAGTGCCAGACTTGATTGATACGATTATTCTGGTGTGGGTCGCCAATAGGGTTCAGTTTGATGTTTTTTTGCTCGAGGATTTTTGCCACCTCGAGCCAGTGTTCCGACGCGGTTTCACGACCTCGTTGAATCAGTTCACGGGCGCTGCCAAAATCAAAATATTGTGCGTCATAGGCTTTCACCCGAATATATAAATCGGGCTGGGCTTGATCGACAGGTAAGGTTACGGCGGCAACCGTCAAGCCGAGACTCGAGATCAGATTGTCGGGCTTCACATTGGGTTCGGCAAGTCCTCGAATCGAAATCACGACGCTCGAGCCTAATTCCCTGGCGACATCGACAGGAATCGGGTTTTTCAAACCACCATCGGCGTAATAATGCCCGTCGATTTCGACGGCGGGAAACAGCAATGGCAGACTGATCGAGGCTCGCATGGCGCTGGTCAGATCGCCCTTGGTTAAAGCGATTGAAGGGGCAACCTCGAGTTTAGTCACCATGACCGCCAGTTGCGGGCTGGTGTTCTCGAGTTGCTGGTTGTCCACCAGGGCGCGGTAGACGGTTTCCAAACCGCGAATGTCCAGAAGTCCTTTGGTGGGCGGGAAGGTGACTCGAGCCAGGTCGGTTTGATGATGTTGGAGTTCCGAGAAAATGTCGGCTACCGTGTCAAAGCTGTAACCACTGGCATACAAACCCGATACCATCGCGCCGGCGCTCGTGCCGACGATCAAATCGAGCGGCATTCCGCGTGTCACCAGTTCTTGCAGTGCGCCCAAGTAAGCAAAACCTCGAGCCACACCACCCGCCATTGTCACGCCAACTTTTGGAGTGGTCTGGGCAAAAGCGCTCGAGAGCAGAAAGCAGAGGAGAACCGGCAGCAGAAAGCGCATCTCGAGCATCGTAAGGCAAAATTGTTAATTTACAGTCAAGCAAGCCGCAATCTTGAAAACCCATGCGTCGTAGGGTGCGCCGTGCGCACCAAAATCACATGTCTGACGGTGCGCACGGGGCACCCTACCAGTTCGCTTAAATTGGTGAGCATGATTTTTGTTCATCACATGTGTTATGGCTCGAGATTTCTGTTCATTTTATGGAGTTGATTTGTTCAGGGTTTGGACGCAATCTTGCGCCATCAGCCAGCAGCAAAGCTCGAGCGCGTCCGACCAAGTAGAGCGATCCTGCGATCACGATTTTAGGTGCGGTGATGGTATCAAGTGCCGTCTCGAGGGATTCAAAAGCTTGACCGTCAAACTCGAGCGCCAGCGCAAACGGGTCAGCACCCAATTCGCCTGGCGAGACAAAACTGACACTCGAGGCTTTCACGCGCAACGGTTCGAGAACGGCGTGGACGTTCTTGCGTGCCATCACGCCAAAGATCAGTGCAAAACCAGACTCGAGGTTGTCAGCCAGCGCTCGAGCGCCAGCAGGGTTGTGAGCGCCGTCGAGAATGTACTGGCGGTTTTCAAAATCAAAAATTTCAAATCGTCCAGCCCAAGTCGCTTGCATCGCGGCGTTGACGCTGGATTCGGGCTGCTCGAGGATTCTTAAACTGGCGGCGACCAAAGCGGCATTCTCGAGTTGGTGATTGCCACGCAATGCGGGGGCGTGCGGAAGATTGAACAATGGGTTCTCGAGGTCAAGCACAAACAAAGGCGAGTGACGCTCGAGCGCAATCTCACGGATGATCTCGAGCGGGACACCTCGAGCGGCGGTCACAACGGGAATGTTATTTCTGATCGCTCCAGCTTTCTCGAGGGTGATGCGTTCCAACGTGCCGCCAAGGACTTCGACATGGTCAAAATCAACATTGGTAATGATGGTCAGTTTGATACGCTCGAGGTTGTTGGTGGCATCGTGCAAACCGCCCACGCCAGCCTCGACCACGGCAAGATCAACGTTTTGATCGGCAAAATACTTGAACGCCATTGCGGTCACAAAATCAAAAAATGCCGCCTCGAGTTGAAAACTTTGCGCCCAACGCACGAAAGCTTCAATTTCCGAGGCTGGAATTGGCACACCATTCACCAAAATCCGCTCATTAAACTCGAGCAAATGCGGCGAGGTAAAACGCCCAATGTTCATTCCAGTCGAACGCAAACCCGCCTCGAGCATGGCGCAGACGCTGCCTTTGCCATTCGTGCCAATGATGTGAATGGCAGGAAAATGATGTTGCGGGTTCTCGAGTTTAATAAGCAATTCTCGAGCGCGTTCCGTCCCTCGCGCCGCGCCAGAACGGGTACGGGCGAACAACCAAGAAATTATATTTTCATCAACAGGCTTATCCACAGTGTGTTGATAACCCTACCGATTTTCGGTCTTGGCTGGCAAGTTTTTCAACCACTCGAGGTGTGCTGTCCAAACTTTGGACCACAGTGCGCCAGTTTCAACATGCAAATCAAAAACCTCACGCAGCACCGTGTCGTACTCGTCGTGACTCTCGAGCGTGCGGCTGGTTTCGATGCCGTTTGAAATGGTTTGCAACACCGCACCGCGCAAACTTTGCACGCCCGTTTCGGTCATGCGGTGACAGACCACAACCCGCACAAAACCGCTCTCTATCGAGGTTTGCAAATACGTGCAGCGCTCTTGAAAAGCCAGGAATTCTTGAGGCTCGAGTGTAAAATCAAAACTGTTTCCCACCGCGCCAACACCAACACTGGGAATATCAAACCGCCAATCTTCGCCGTGTTGCTCAAGCTTGAACGCTCGAGATTGCTGCGTGTAAATACCAGGGGAAAGCGGAATGGGGTCAAGCAAACCATTGCCAAACCCCGCATCTGCCAAGTACGCTTGCTCGAGGTTGACTTTTAATGCCAAGTGGTTTGCGCTCGAGTTATTTTGACCCACCGCACACGCCAAATACTGCACTTCAAAACCAATTTCACGCAGTGCCCAAGCCAGCAAACCATTCATCTCGTAACACCAACCACCACGTTTCTCGAGCACGATTTTTTCAAACGCTCGAGCTGGATCGAGTGGCAATGTGCGCCCAAAATGAATGTCCAGATTTTCGTAAGGAATCTGCAGCAAATGATGGCGATGTATTCCAACCAAAGTCTCGAGCCTAATCTCGAGACTGCCCGTGTATTTGATGCGCCCAAGGTATTGCTCAAGGTTCATGGGGTTCAGTTTAAGGTCAAAACTTTTGAGGCTCGAGTTTATTG